>CAZBUF010000126.1:0-17722 GCA_964495025.1 uncultured Bacteroidales bacterium
ATATAACGTTTTTTTTCTTCATAATAACCTTCATCTTTTGATGCGATGTTTTTAATATTTGGCAGGTCATCTGCTATTTTACCGGCTTCTCCAAATAAATCATAATCACCTTTCATTGCCCTTTTCATTGCGGTATCTACAACAAGCATCCTGTTTATCTCGTTTGTTCCTTCAAAAATCCTGTTGATCCTTGAGTCACGGTAACTTCTTTCCACCATAGTTTCTGACGAATAACCCATGCCTCCAAAAATTTGCACAGATTCATCCACTACATAATCAAGGGCTTCGGAACCGTATACTTTCAGTATTGCAGCTTCTACAGCATAGTGGCTTATGCCTTCAATAGCTGCTTTGCCATAATCCATACCGGAGGACTTAAGTTTTTCGATTGCTTTGTCAATGTTGCTGCTCACTCTGTAAACAGCAGATTCAGTACCAAAAGTTCTGATTACCTGTTCTGCAAGTTTATGCTTTATAGCTCCGAAATTGGATATTAACTGGCCAAATTGTTTTCGTTCATTGGAGTATACTACTGATTCGGTTATTGCTTTTTTGGCTGAACCCAGCACATTAGCTCCCAGCTTTATCCTTCCCATATGTAATATGTTCAGTGCAATCCTGTATCCTGCACCTCTTTTCCCAATAAGATTCTCAACAGGTACCTTACAGTCGTTAAAGAATATTTGCCTTGTTGAGGACCCTTTTATTCCCATCTTCTTTTCTTCGGCATTTAAGGTAATGCCGGGGAAATTTTTTTCAACAATAAAGGCGCTTAATACGCGGTCGTTGTCTATTTTGGCAAAAACTGTGAAAATATCGGCAAAACCGGCATTTGTTATCCACATCTTCTGGCCATTGAGGATATAATGCTTACCATCATCAGACAGCACAGCATTTGTTTTTCCCGAATTTGCATCTGAACCTGCTCCGGGTTCGGTCAGGCAATAAGATCCAAGATATTCACCGACTGCTAATTTTGTAACATACTTTTTTCTTTGCTCTTCAGTACCGTAATACATAATCGGCAAGGTACCTATACCGGTATCGGCGGAATAGGCAACTGCAAATGAATAACCTGCACCGAGAGCTTCGCAAGCCAACATTTGAGTAACAAATGACTGCCCGAAACCTTCATATTCTTCAGGAACGGCAATACCTAACAATCCTAATTCACCCGCTTTTTTCAATAATTCAGGCATCAAACCTTCTTCCTGGCTGTCAATCCTGTCAAGATTAGGGAATATCTCTGCTTCAAGGAAATCATTGCATGTCTCTTCAATCATTTTCTGTTCCTCATCAAATTCTTCAGGTATGAATATGTTATTGGCATCGGTTTCTTTTACCAGAAATTCGCCGCTTTTTAAAGTACCAGTATTTTCCATATTATAGTAAATTAATAAATTATTTTATATACGATCTTATAGTATTTACAGGTTTAGTGACATGGCTACAAGTTCAACCAGATCATAATTTTTTATTTCTTCCTCTTTATTCTTGTATTTTATTCCGTCTGTTAACATTGTCATGCAGAACGGACAGGCAGTAGCTATAATATCCGCTCCGGTTTTTAATGCATCCTCGGTTCTCTCGATAAATACCTCTTTATCTCCTTTTTCGGCTTCCTTGAACATTTGACCCCCTCCGGCTCCGCAACATAGTGCATAATTCCGGTTTCTTTTCATTTCCTCCTTTTTCGAGGGAATTATGGCAAGTATCTCACGCGGAGGATCAAAAATACCGTTACATCTGCCCAGATAACAAGGATCATGGTATGTTATGGTGTTGTCTTTAAATATTTCTGAATTTATTGTGAGTGTGCCTCCGTCAATCTGTTCTTTCAGAAACCGGGTATAGTGAAGAACCTCATAATTGCCTTCCAGTTCGGGATATTCGTTTTTAAAAATATTGTAGCAGTGCGGGCAGATGGTGAGGATCTTTTTTACTTCATAACCATTAAGCACTTCAATATTGGCAAGTGCCTGCATCTGGAAAAGCATCTCATTCCCGGCTCTTCTTGCAGGGTCACCGGTACAGGATTCTTCTGTGCCCAATACAGCATAGCTTGTTTTTAAGTGATTTAAAATTTTAGCAAATGCCCTTGCAACTTTTTTGTACCTGTCGTCAAATGCTCCGGCGCAGCCAACCCAAAACAAATATTCAGGTTTTTCACCTCTGGCAAATAAATCAGCCATAACAGGTACTACAATTTTCTCTTTTCCCGCCATATATTATGTTAAAATTTCATTATTAGTAAAACGATATTTATTTTTCAAAACTCACTATTCAGTCCAGAGCAGCCGGTCTTCATGTGAAAATTGCCATGGAGCGCCATTATTCTCAATATTTGTAAAAATAGTATTAAGCTCAGCCGGTGCAGCTGCTTCTTCCATAACCAGGTAACGCCTCATATCAATAATTATGGAAACGTGATCGATATTTACCGGGCATTCCTGCGTACAGGCATTACATGTTGTACAAGCCCATAATTCCTCTTTTGTTATAAAGTCGAATAATGATTTTCCGTCATCGTAATCCTTTCCTTTTTTATCCAGGTTTTTACCAACTATCTCCAATCGATCGCGCGTGTCCATCAATATTTTTCTGGGTGATAATTTTTTCCCTGTAATATTTGCAGGGCAACCTGATGTACATCTTCCGCATTCTGTGCAGGAATATGCATCCATAAGATTTTTCCAGGTAAGGTCTTTTATGTCCCTGGCGCCAAAAGTCATCTCTTCAGCACTTTCTTCCTCATCAGATACTGCAGCATTTTCATCAAGCATAAGCTTTACTTCCCTTGTTATTGAGGGCATATTAGATATTTCTCCCTTAGGTCTTAACTTTGAATAATAAACATTCGGAAAAGCAAGGAAAACATGAAAATGCTTTGAATAGGGTATATAGTTTAAGAACGCCAGCACACCTGTAATATGAAACCACCAGCAGAATCTTTCAATAAAAATAAGACTGCTAACCGGCAGGCCCGCTAAAAGAGGCTTAATCAACGAACTTACCGCAAAACTCCCGACATTGGCATAATGAGCATCAGCGTATGACTGCAAAATGCTGTCTGAGGCATTCATTGTAAGAATAGCACTCATAAGTACAATTTCCGTAATAAGTATAATATTAGCATCTGTTCGCGGCCATAGCGTCATTTCCTTGTTCCTGAATCGTTTTAATCTTATAACATTTCTGCGCAACAGAAAAATTACACATGCAAACAGTACAGCTATTGCAAAAAATTCGAAGAATGATACAAGCAAAGAATAGAAGCCACCTAAAAAAGCAAAAAGTCTGTGTGTTCCAAAAATACCGTCGATAAGGATCTCCAGCATTTCAACATTTACAATAATAAATCCCACATATACCAGTATATGCATAATACCTGATACAGGCCGGATAGTCATTTTTGACTGTCCGATAGCTACTTTGAGCATTAACAGCCATCTATTTCTGCGATTATCGTTTATTTTAATATCTTTTCCAAGATTTATATTTCGCCTTATTATTTTGACATTTTTCCAGAAAAGAAAAATAGCAGCAAGGAGTATTACTACGAAAATTATTTGCTTGATCATAACCAGTTTAATTTGACTTTTAAGCTTGACATCTGAAGATCAGTATTAAGTACACGGCTTTGAAGATCCTGAAATTGTATAATCTATGATTTCATTTCTTTAATAATTCTGATGAGTTCAGGAAGAACCTTCATTGCATCACCTACGATCCCATAATCAGCTGCTTCGAATACCGGTGCTTCTTTATCTGTATTAATAGCGACAATATTTTTTGATGAACTTATTCCTGCAATGTGCTGTATTGCTCCTGAAATTCCTGCTGCGATGTAAAGGTTAGGAGCAATTATTTTACCTGTCTGGCCTGTATGTTCTTCATGGGGTCTCCATCCTTCATCTGCAACCGGCCTGGAACAAGCTGTAGCTCCTCCAAGCAATTCCGCCAGTTCTTCAATAGGCCCCCAGTTATCAGGCGATTTCATGCCTCTGCCCCCTGAAATTACTATTTCAGCATCTGTTAAGATAACTTTGCCGGTCTGTTTTTTAACGTCCTTAACTTTTGTTTTAAATAAATCGTTATTTATATCAGCAGCAAATTCCTCTATAACCGTATTATTGTTTTTTTCAACAAGCTCAAAAGAATTCTGGGCGAGGGTAAGAATTTTAATGTCCGTTTTGACTGTTACCTTTGCAAAAGCTTTGCCGGAGTATACTTTCTTAATTATTGTAAACGGCCTGGTACTAACAGGTATAGCTGTTACTGCTGTTACTATTCCCGCCTTAAGTTTTGCAGCTAATCCGGGAGCAATTGCTTTTCCTGAAATGTTATTCGATAGCAATATGATCTGCGACCCTTCTTTACGGGCCGCCTGATCGATAATTGATGTAAAAACTTGATTATCAAGAACATTATATCGGTCACCATGGCAATTAAGTATCTTATTGATCCCATATTTACCAAGTTTGCTTAATTCATCTTTATCAACATTACCTATTGATATTGCGGTGGCTGAGGTGTTGGTCATTTCAGCCAATTTTGCTGCAAATGAAACCAGTTCAAAAGTGAGTTTTTTAAACCGTCCATCCCAATTTTCTGTATACACTAGTACTGACATAATAAGCTATTTAAGTTATTCAGTTAATTTATTTTTTATCAGGCAATATTATTTGTTAAAATACTTTGGCTTCGTTTTTCAGCAGTTCAACCAGTTCTTTGACATTATCCGGAGAAATTATTTTGCAGGCGGCTTTTGGTTCAGGCAATTCATACTCCACATATTCTGTTAAAGCCTTTGCTCCGGCTGGCTGAACAACATTAAGGGGTTTTTTCTTGGCCATCATTATACCTCTCATTGAAGCTATACGGGGTTCTATTGATATACCTTTCTGGACTATTGTAACAACAGGTGCAGTTATTGAAACTGTTTCCTTTCCTCCATCAATATCCCTGTTCAGTGTAATATCCTCACCGCTCATGTTCAAAGCTGATACAGCTGAAACGGAAGGTATATTCAGCAATTCTGCTAACATTCCTCCAACCGTTGACCCGTTAAAATCACTGGATTCAATACCACATATAACAATGTCATACATGTCTTTTTTCAATACTTCTGCTATCTGTGCAGCTACGAAGTACGCGTCAGCAGGTTCTGCATCAATTCTTATTGCATCGTCAGCACCTATTGCCAGTGCTTTTCTGATTGTGGATTCTGTATCTTTTGTACCTACAGTGATTACTGAAACCCTGTCGACAGCCGTATTTGAATCATCTTTTAGTTCCAGTGCCCTGGTAAGGGCTAACTCATCCCATGGATTTATTATCCATTGTACCCCGGCTTTATCAAAAGCAGTATTATTATCAGTGAACCGGATTTTTGTAGTAGTATCAGGTACGTTACTTATACAAATTAAAATTTTCATTTATTTAAAATTTGATTAATCAGTTATTTAACAATAAAATACAAGCTATATGGTTAAAAATCAAAGTGACAAATATAAAATAAATTAAAAAAACATCAACAGTAATAAATATTTTAGAAAGATTATAAAAAAGATATGAAGGTTTCAGGGGGTTAACCTATGCCTGAGCGGTAGGTCCTCCAAAATTCATAGGTATAACCGGGCCGCCCTGGCTTTCAACATTTTTAATTTGTCCGTTTATGGATTCATATTTGGATATATTATCTTTTAAAGCCAGTAATAACCGTTTGGCATGTTCAGGTGTAAGAATAATTCTTGATTTTACTTCTGCTTTGGGTATTCCCGGCATTACTCTAACAAAATCCAGAATAAACTCTGATGTAGAATGGGTAATAATAGCGAGATTTGAATAAGTCCCCTGTGCTATATCTTCTTTTAGTTCAATATTTATTTGTTTCTTTTTCTGATTTTCTTCCATAATTGAAATTATTAATTTTCATCTGATGGATCCTCATATTGCTTATTTTCTTCAGTAAGTTCCTTGTATTCTTCATTTGAACCTACAACAAGATTCTCAAATCTGCGGTTTCCGGTCCCTGCAGGTATAAGGTGGCCGACGATCACGTTCTCTTTCAGTCCTTCAAGGTAATCAATCCGCCCATGTATTGCAGCTTCATTAAGCACTTTTGTTGTTTCCTGGAAGGATGCAGCTGACATAAAACTCCGGGTTTGCAAGGCTGCTCTGGTAATACCCTGTAGTATCTGGCTGGATGTTGCAGGTATGGCATCCCTGGATTTTACAGGTTGCATATCTTTACGCTTGAGCATGGAATTTTCATCACGCAATTTCCGTGCTGTTATTATTTGTCCGGGTTTTATTGTTTGTGAATCACCGCCATCCTCAATAACCTTTTTGCCATAAATCCAGTCATTCTCATCCATAAACTCCCATTTATCCACTATCTGCCTTTCAAGAAACTTGGTATCACCCGGGTCAACAATTTCTACCTTGCGCATCATTTGCCTGACTATCACTTCAAAATGTTTGTCATTAATTTTAACTCCCTGAAGCCTGTACACTTCCTGCACCTCGTTTACAATATATTCCTGAACTTTTGTCGGGCCTTTGATAGCCAGAATATCAGCCGGAGTAATTGCTCCATCGGATAAAGGTATTCCTGCTTTAACATAATCGTTTTCCTGAACCAGTATCTGTTTTGAAAGCGGGACAAGATATTTTTTAACCTGTCCGGTTTTTGATGTTATTATAATTTCCCTGTTTCCTCTTTTAACCTTTCCAAAGGTGACTTCACCATCGATCTCAGATACTACTGCAGGATTTGATGGATTTCTTGCTTCAAATAACTCAGTTACCCTGGGCAGACCTCCTGTGATATCACCTGATTTTCCAACAGCTCTCGGGATCTTAACCAGTATTTCCCCGGCTTTCACTTTATCGCCTTCATTAACTGCTATATGCGCACTAACAGGCAAATTATATGTTTTGGAGATCTTGTCATTCTTGTCCAGTATCCTGATACTTGGATTTTTTGATTTATCCCTGGTCTCAATAATAACTTTTTCCTTATAACCTGTTTGTTCGTCAGATTCTTCTTTATATGTTATACTGTCGAGCACATGCTCAAATGATACTTTACCCTCTGTTTCTGATATGATAACGGCGTTATAGGGATCCCATTCGCAAATTGTATCTCCTTTTTTAACCTCAGCGCCATTCTTAACGAATAACTTAGCGCCATAAGGAATATTATGTGTTGTAAGTGCAATATTTGTCTTTTTATCAATTATTCTTAGTTCTGCCAGCCTGCCTATTACTATGTCCACCTTGTCACCCGCATCATTTTTACTTTCCACGGTTCTCAGTTCCTCAATTTCAGCAATGCCATCGTATTTTGTCACAACATTGGATTCGGTAGTGATATTTGAGGCTGTCCCTCCAACATGGAAGGTTCTCAATGTAAGCTGCGTACCGGGTTCACCAATTGATTGGGCAGCTATCACACCAACAGCCTCACCAAATTGTACCATCCTTCCGGTGGCTAAGTTCCTGCCATAGCATTTGGCACATACTCCCTTTTTAGATTCACAGGTCAGTACCGATCTTATTTCTATCTGTTCGATAGGAGACTCTTCAATAATTTCACATATATCATCAGTAAATTCGTCACCCGAGGAAATTATAAGGTCACCTGTTAACGGATGGTACACATCATGAACGGCAGTACGGCCAATAATTCTTTCATACAGTGATTCAACAACATCTTCCTGGTTTTTTATTGCTGAAGCTACAAGTCCTCTTAATGTACCACAATCCTGTTCTGTAATTATCACATCCTGTGAAACATCTACTAACCGGCGGGTAAGGTAACCGGCATCAGCAGTTTTAAGGGCCGTGTCAGCAAGTCCTTTTCTGGCACCATGAGTTGAAATAAAATATTCAAGTACCGATAATCCCTCTTTAAAGTTGGAAAGTATAGGATTTTCGATAATCTCTGATCCTGTGGCACCTGATTTCTGAGGTTTTGCCATTAATCCCCTCATACCTGATAACTGCCGTATTTGTTCTTTCGAACCCCTGGCTCCGGAATCGAGCATCATATAAACAGGATTAAATCCGTATTTGCTTGATGACAGGTCTTTAAGTAATGTCTGAGTGAGTTTTGCATTTGTATGTGTCCAGATATCAATGATCTGGTTATATCTTTCATTATTCGTAATAAAACCCATATTGTAATTACTCAATACTTCATCAACCTGCTCATAGCCCTCATCAACAAGGCTGTATTTTTTATCAGGGACTATAACGTCATCAAGATTAAATGACAGCCCTCCCTTGAATGCCATCTGGTAACCAAGGTTTTTTATATCATCCAGAAACTGCGCTGTTGCAGCAGTACCTGTGCTTTTTAATACGTCGCCAATAATATCTCTGAGAGATTTCTTGGTTAACAGTTCATTAATGAACCCTACTTTTACCGGTACAACTTCGTTAAATAAAACCCTGCCAACAGTAGTTTCTATAATTTTCTTTTCAGGTTTCACGCCACTTATCTCATTTACCTTCACTTTGATTACTGCATGTAAGTCAATCCTTCTTTCGTTATATGCAATAATAACTTCTTCAGGAGAATAGAAAATAAGTCCTTCACCTTTCACATGCTCTTCAGGTGTGCTTTTTCTTGCTTTGGTCATATAATAAAGTCCAAGAACCATATCCTGTGAAGGAACACAGATGGGTGCACCGTTGGCAGGATTTAGTATATTATGTGAAGCAAGCATGAGTATCTGAGCTTCAAGAATTGCAGTATTGCCCAGAGGTAAGTGAACTGCCATTTGATCCCCGTCAAAATCAGCATTGAAGGCGGTACATACCAGGGGATGCAGCTGAATAGCTTTACCTTCGATTAGTTTGGGCTGAAAAGACTGGATACCTAGTCTGTGCAATGTTGGCGCTCTGTTAAGCAATACCGGGTGGCCTTTTAAAACGTTCTCCAGAATATCCCATACTACAGGGTCTTTTCTGTCCACAATCTTTTTAGCTGATTTGACTGTTTTTACAATTCCTCTTTCAATAAGTTTTCTGATTATGAAAGGTTTATATAATTCTGCTGCCATATCTTTGGGCAGACCACATTCGTGTAACTGAAGTTCCGGTCCCACAACGATAACAGAACGAGCGGAATAATCCACTCTTTTACCAAGGAGGTTCTGACGAAAACGGCCCTGCTTTCCTTTCAGACTGTCACTTAATGATTTCAGCGGCCTGTTTGCATCAGTTTTAACAGCATTTGATTTTCTTGAATTATCAAATAATGAATCCACGGCCTCCTGTAGCATACGTTTTTCATTACGCAGGATTACCTCAGGAGCTTTTATTTCAATCAGCCTTTTTAATCTGTTATTCCTGATTATTACTCTTCTGTAGAGATCATTAAGGTCAGATGTGGCAAATCTGCCTCCGTCAAGGGGGACTAATGGTCTTAATTCGGGAGGTATCACGGGAACGACTTTAACGATCATCCATTCAGGATGGTTTATTCCTTTTGAGGCTCTGAATGCTTCAACAACCTGAAGCCTTTTCAATGCCACAAAATTACGTTGTTGTGAAGTTTCTACGCTTGCTTTATGCCTTAGTGAGTATGACAGATCATCCAGATCCAGTCTTTCCAGGAGCTGGCATAATGCCTCAGCACCCATATCAGCAACAAACTTATCAGGATCTTTATCATCAAGCATCTGATTTTCTTTGGGAAGTTTCTCAACAATGTCAAGATATTCTTCTTCAGTAAGAAAATCCAGATACTTTACATCATCAGCAGTTTTAATACCGGGATTTATTACTACATATTTTTCATAGTATATTATACTTTCAAGCTTTTTCGAGGGCAAGCCCAACAAGTAGCCTATTTTATTTGGCATGGATTTAAAATACCATATATGTGCCACAGGTACTATCAGTGAGATATGGCCCATCCTTTCACGCCTTACTTTCTTATCTGTAACCTCAACGCCGCATCTGTCACATACTATACCTTTATAGCGTATTCTCTTGTATTTTCCGCAATGACACTCATAATCTTTCACAGGTCCAAATATCCGTTCACAAAACAGGCCGTCACGTTCAGGTTTATACGTGCGGTAGTTTATTGTTTCCGGCTTCAGCACTTCTCCGCTGGATCTCTCCAGTATCTCTTCCGGAGATGCAAGCCCGATAGCAACTTTTGTGAAGACAGTTTTGATTTTAGTATCTGTTTTGAATGACATATGTTGAGTATTAAAATATTATTTGTAAAGGATAAATTCAGATATAAAAAATTTATTTATAAAAGTATCAGACAAGGTTTATGCTTAAACCTAATCCTCTAAGCTCATGCAACAACACATTGAGTGATTCGGGAATGCCCGGTAAAGGCATCGGCTCACCCTTTACAATAGCTTCATAAGCTTTGGCCCTTCCTACTACATCATCAGATTTTACAGTAAGTATCTCCTGCAGCAGATATGCAGCGCCGAATGCTTCGAGTGCCCAGACTTCCATTTCTCCAAATCTCTGGCCTCCGAACTGGGCTTTACCTCCAAGAGGTTGCTGCGTGATGAGTGAATAGGGGCCAATTGATCTGGAATGCATTTTGTCGTCAACCATGTGCCCTAGTTTCATCATATATATAACACCAACAGTTGCCGGTTGATCAAAACGCTCACCTGTATTCCCGTCGTACAGATATGTTTTGCCGTAAATCGGCACGTTTGCTTTATTGGTATAATCACTGATCTGATCAATATTCGCACCATCAAAGATAGGTGTTGAGAAACTCACTCCCAGCTCCTTACCTGCCCAGCCAAGCACTGTTTCATAGATCTGGCCGAGGTTCATCCTTGACGGTACACCAAGAGGATTAAGGACGATATCCACAGGACTGCCATCCTCAAGAAAAGGCATATCTTCCTGCCTTACTATCTTGGATATTATTCCTTTATTACCGTGCCTCCCTGCTATTTTATCACCTACCTTAAGTTTCCTTTTCTGGGCGACATATACTTTAGCAAGCTGAATTATTCCGGCAGGCAGCTCATCCCCGATAGTTGCATTGTATTTTTTCCTTTTATAGACAGCATCATATTCCTTGTATCTCATCAGATAATTATTGACAAGAGTTCTTATAATATCATTTTTGGATTTATCAGTTGTCCATTTATTCGGATTAATATTCAGGTAATCAATATCCTGAAGTATTTTCTGCGTAAATTTTATTCCTTTGGGAATAACTTCCGCACTATAATAATCCTTAACACCCTGGGATGTTTTACCATTAACAAGGATGAAAAGCTTATCAATAAGTTTACCTTTTAGTTCAGTAGAGTTTCTCTGGAACTCCTCTTCGATCTTATCAAGAATTGGTTTTGTTGATGACTTAAGTTTTCTGTCTTTTATAGAGCGTGAAAAAAGTTTTTTGTCAATAACGACTCCCACAAGGGATGGAGGCGCTTTTAATGAAGCGTCCTTAACATCTCCGGCTTTATCTCCGAATATAGCTCTCAGGAGTTTCTCTTCAGGTGAGGGATCCGATTCTCCTTTGGGTGTTATCTTGCCGATCAATATGTCACCCGGGTTTACTTCAGCTCCTATTCTTATCAGTCCGTTTTCATCCAGGTTTTTTGTCACTTCCTCACTAACGTTAGGAATATCGGCGGTAAGTTCTTCAAGACCTCTTTTTGTATCACGTACTTCCAGTATATATTCATCAATATGAATAGATGTAAATACGTCATCTTTTACAAGGCTTTCAGATACTACAATTGCATCTTCGAAATTATAACCTTTCCAGGGCATAAAAGCGACCTTCAGGTTCCGTCCCAGGGCCAGTTCTCCGTTTTTTGTTGCATATCCCTCGGTAAGAATTTGTCCTTTGACAACCTTATCTCCCTTATTTACAATTGGCCTTGGATTAATACAGGTATTCTGATTTGTTTTCTTATATTTCAATAATTTATACCTTTTCACATCACCCTGGAAGCTGACAAATTTCTCATCTTCGCTCATATTATATCTTATAACTATCTCATTGGCATCAACATAATCAATAATTCCATCTCCTTCTGCTACTATCAGCAATCTTGAATCCCTGACGACGTTTTGCTCTATTCCTGTTCCTACAATCGGCGCTTCCGGATCTATCAGTGGAACAGCCTGGCGCATCATGTTGGAACCCATCAGGGCACGGTTTGCGTCATCATGTTCAAGAAACGGAATTAACGAGGCAGCTACTGAAGCAATCTGGTTAGGGGCCACATCCATAAGGTCAACTTCACCGGCTTCTGCCAGTGGAAAATCTCCATTGTATCTTGCTTTGACCCTCGGGTTTGAAAAAACACCATCTTTATTTAAGGGAGCATTTGCCTGAGCAATAACTTTGGCTTCCTCTTCTTCAGCACTTAAAAATATTATCCCGTTATTTGTCAGGTCTACCTTGCCTTCCTCAGTTTTTCTATAAGGTGTTTCAATGAAACCAAGGCTATTTATTTTTGCATAGACACAAAGTGATGAAATCAACCCGATATTAGGGCCTTCAGGAGTTTCAATGGGGCACAGGCGTCCATAATGTGTATAATGAACATCACGAACCTCAAATCCTGCTCTTTCTCTTGACAATCCACCCGGGCCCAGGGCTGACATCCTTCGTTTATGCGTCATTTCAGCCAGGGGATTGGTCTGATCCATAAACTGGGATAGCTGATTGGTTCCGAAGAATGAATTTATTACTGAAGATAATGTTTTTGCATTTATAAGGTCAATGGGTGTGAAGATCTCATTATCCCTGACATTCATTCTTTCCCTGATAGTCCTTGCCATACGGGCCAGCCCAACACCAAACTGGTTTGCCAGCTGTTCTCCAACCGTCCTTACTCTCCTGTTACTAAGATGGTCAATATCATCAACATCTGTCTTGGAATTGATCAGTTCAATTAAATACTTAATAATTTTAATGATATCTTCCTTTGTCAGGACTTTTGTGTCCATGTCAGTATTAAGTCCCAGTTTTTTATTTATCCTGTATCTTCCAACTTCACCAAGGTCATATCTTTTATCGGAAAAGAACAGTTTATCGATCACATCGCGTGCAGTAGCTTCATCTGGTGGCTCGGAATTTCTTAGCTGCCTGTAAATATGGAGTACTGCTTCTTTTTCAGAGTTACAGGGATCTTTATGAAGGGTATTGTAAATTATCTCATAATCCGAAAGAGTCTGACTTTCTTTATGAAGGAGTATAGATTTTGTCCCTGAGTCAATAATATCATCTATATGTTCATTTTCAAGTATAAGCTCTCTATCGATAATCACTTCATTTCTTTCAATAGAAACTACTTCACCTGTATCTTCATCAACGAAATCCTCAACCCATGATTTCAGGACACGGGCTGCAAGTTTTCGCCCTACGTACTTCTTAAGTCCTGTTTTTGAGACTTTTATTTCGTCAGCAAGATCAAAGATCTCCAGGATATCTTTATCGCTTTCATATCCGATAGCCCTAAATAATGTAGTTACCGGCAATTTCTTTTTACGATCGATATACGCATACATAACATTATTGATATCAGTTGCGAATTCGATCCAGGAACCTCTGAAAGGAATTATTCTTGCCGAATACAGCTTTGTCCCGTTAGCATGTAAGCTCTGTCCGAAGAATACTCCCGGCGACCGGTGCAACTGTGAGACAACAACCCTTTCGGCACCGTTAATAACAAAAAGTCCTCTTTCAGTCATATAAGGAATAGTACCCAGATAAACGTCCTGAATAACCGTATCGAAATCCTCATGTTCAGGATCCGTACAATATAACTTAAGTTTTGCCTTAAGCGGCACGCTGTATGTAAGTCCGCGTTCGATACATTCTTCGATTGAGTACCTGGGAGGATCACTGTAATAGTCAAGAAATTCAAGCACAAAATTATTACGGGTATCGGATATGGGGAAATTTTCACTAAATACTTTATATAGCCCTTCTTTCTTTCTGTCTTCAGGAGTTGTGTCTAACTGAAAAAAGTCTGTGTACGATTTTAGCTGAACTTCTAAAAAATCAGGGTATTCAAGCTGATTTTTTGTTGAAGAGAAACTTATTCTTTGGGAATTATTTTCTAAGGACATTGTATAAGATTAATTTGTTGAACTATTATAAGGCTACATGCCAAAAAAGGCTTAATCCCAATCAAGGGGATTAAACCTGTATAATACTGAATCAGAAGGCTGTTCTATCTAAGTTCAACTTCGGCCCCTGCTTCTTCCAGTTGAGCTTTTAATGTTTCAGCTTCATCTTTCGTGATACCTTCTTTGATTGGTGCAGGTGCTGAATCAACAACAGCTTTTGCTTCCTTTAAACCAAGACCGGTTAAGTCTTTTACTAATTTTACTATTTGCAGTTTTGCCCCACCCGGTGCTTTTAGCACAACATCAAATGAGCTCTTTTCCTCAGGTGCGCTACCCTGTCCGCTGTCAGCAGCACCAGCAAATGCAACTGCAGCTGCAGCAGGTTCAATTCCGTATTCTTCTTTCAATATGCCAGCTAATTCATTTACTTCTTTAACCGATAAGTTTACTAATTGTTCTGCGAATGCTTTTAAATCTGTCATTTTTTTATAATTTAATTGTTATTTTATTTTTCTGATAAGGTCTTTACAATGCCAGCCAGCATACTGCCACCTGACTGTAAAGCAGAAAGAACATTCTTTACCGGTGATTGCAATAACATAATAATATCACCAATAAGTTCTTCCCTTGACTTAAGGCTTACTAATAAATCCAGCTTTTCATCACCGAAATAAAATGATTCTTCAACATATGCTGCTTTAAGAATTGGTTTATCATGGGTTTTTCGAAATTCCTTAATAAGCCTGGCCGGAAGATTGGCTGTATCTGACAGCATTATAGAAGAAGAGTTCTTTAATACATCATACAGCTCATTAAATTCCTGGCTGGATTTCTCAAGAGCTTTTTTCAGCAAGGTGTTCTTCACAAAAACCACCTTAACAGCGTTTTTAAAACATTGCCTCCTGAACATGTTGGATTCCTCTGCATTCAAATCAGAGATATCTGTAATGTACAGGTGCCTGGTACTATTGATATTATCAGTAAGGCTATCGATAATTTTATTTTTATCTTCGAGTTTCATGGTATAATAAGAACTTTACTTTTTTTTAGAAAAAATTAGTCATCCAATGCCTTAGCATCAACTCTGATGCCAGGGCTCATTGTGCTTGAGAGAAAAATGCTCCTTATATATGTACCTTTTGCAGATGTTGGCTTTAGTTTGTTTAAAGTCTGGACAAATTCCTGTACATTTTCTATTATCTGCTTTTTGTCAAAAGAAACTTTACCTACAGATGTATGTATAATTCCAAACTTGTCAATCCTGAAATCTATCTTTCCCTGTTTCACCTCTTTGACAGCTTTTCCGACATCCATAGTAACAGTACCACTTTTAGGATTAGGCATAAGACCGCGGGGGCCTAATATTTTTCCGAGTTTTCCAACCTTTGCCATAACAGGGGGCATTGTTATTATCACGTCAATATCAGTCCAGCCCTTTTCTATTTTCTCTATAAAGTCATCTAATCCAACATAGTCTGCTCCGGCTTCTTTAGCTTCATTTTCTTTATCAGGCGTACATAAAACAAGAACTTTCATCTCCTTTCCTGTACCATGGGGCAACGTTACTGTCCCCCTGATCATCTGATTAGCATTTCGGGGATCTACTCCCAGGCGAACATCAATATCCACTGAAGCATCAAATTTTGTTGCTGTCACTTCTTTAATCAGTGACGCGGCTTCAGACAGGTTATAATATTTGCCGGGTTCAATCTTTTCAAGTGCTGATTTTCTGTTTTTAGTATATTTCGTCATAATTATTTTCTGCTATATTTAATTATTTTAAGACGGGAATGACCCTTTTACCGTTATTCCCATGCTTCTGGCAGTTCCTGCAACCATTTTCATCGCCGATTCAACAGTAAATGCATTCAGATCCGGCATTTTGTCTTCAGCAATAGTCTTTACCTGATCCCATGTAATAGAACCTACTTTGTTCCTGTTGGATTCAGGTGAACCGGATTTGAGTTTTACTGCTTCCAGTATCTGAACTGCTACAGGTGGAGTTTTAACAATAAAATCAAAAGATTTATCAAAGTAAACAGTAATAACAACAGGTAAAAGTTTTCCGGCTTTATCCTGTGTGCGTGCATTAAATTGCTTACAAAACTCCATGATGTTTACACCTTTTGCCCCTAAAGCAGGGCCCACGGGAGGTGAAGGATTTGCTGCACCGCCTCTGATCTGTAATTTAATTAATCCACTAACCTCTTTGGCCATATTAAATTTATTTCTGATTTAATAAATTTGAACTACTCATTATTTCGATGATCACTCAGGAAGCATTATGGGTTGTTGCAATCACCAAAAGTCTTTATATATTTTTAAAATATGTTATTCTTTTTCAACCTGCATAAAACTAAGTTCCAGAGGTGTCTTTCTTCCGAAGATCTTAACCATAACTTTCAGCTTCTTTTTTTCTTCGTTCACTTCTTCGATAACACCTGTAAAACTGTTAAATGGTCCGTCAATTACTTTCACAGTCTCACCAATATAAAACGGTACGTTAAGTTCTTCGCTGCCTTCAGCCAATTCATCAACCTTCCCTAATATTCTATTCACTTCAGATACTCTTACAGGCGTAGGCAATTCATTTCCCTTAACACCGAGAAAACCGATCACATTTGTAATATTTGTTAATATGTGAGATATTTCTCCTACCAGAGCGGCTTCAATCAGCACATAACCAGGGAAAAAGTTACGTTCCTTGCTGATTTTTTTACCGTTACGAATTTGATATACTTTCTCAGTCGGAATCAATACCTGTGAGATATAGTTTTGCAGGTTTAACCTTGTTATCTCATACTCAATATATTCCTTCACCTTCTTTTCTTTACCACCGATGGCCCTAAGAACGTACCATTTTTTTTCCGGTTCTTCCATTCTTCATATTCTCCTAATTAATAAAACCAGCTGTATATAGTTTCCATAAGGTTTTTAAAACCCATGTCCATAATAGCAATAATAACTGAAATTATTACAGACGCTACCATAACCAGAATAGCACTACTTTGAAGCTCATTCCAGGATGGCCATGTAACCTTAAATATCAGTTCCTTGTATGATTCCTTAAAGTAGTTTAATATTCTCATAATTATTATAATTAGCACGGGAGGAGCGACTCGAACGCCCGACACCTGGTTTTGGAGACCAGTGCTCTACCAGCTGAGCTACACCCGTATGAAATAAAGATAAACCCATTATTAGGTAATAATGAGTATTATCTTCTCAAATACAGAATTTATGCCGGTTACTCAACAATTTCAGTAACCTGGCCGGCTCCAACTGTTCTTCCTCCTTCACGTATCGCAAATCTCAAACCCGGATCCATTGCAACCGGAGTTATCAATTCAACAGTAATAGTAATATTATCACCGGGCATAACCATTTCAGTGCCGTCTGGTAATTTTATTTCTCCTGTTACATCAAGTGTCCTTAAATAAAATTGAGGACGATATTTATCATGGAACGGAGTATGACGTCCGCCTTCTTCCTTCTTAAGAATATATACACCTGCCTTGAATTTAGTATGAGGTGTTATGGAACCAGGCTTAGCTAAAACCATACCCCTTTTTATTTCTCTCTTGTCAACACCACGCAACAGCAATCCAACGTTATCGCC
>CAZBUF010000127.1:0-8967 GCA_964495025.1 uncultured Bacteroidales bacterium
GTTTAGCCTGCTCGCCACAATAGGCTTCAGATTTTAAAATATTAAATAAGGATTGATAAGTCATTGTGAGGAGGAACGACGAAACAATCTGTTCCTTATGAAATTCATTAGATTGCTTCTCCCGCTTGAGGCGGGATCGCAATGACGGATTTATTGCTTCTCCCGATTAAGGCGGGATTGCAATGATTTTTTTTCATTTTATTTACTGCCCTTTCTTATATTATCGATTGAGAAAGAATATGTAAGGCATTTGTGCCTTCATTAAAAAGCAAATCAATAATACTCAGGTTCCCGATAAATCCGTGTTTGTCAGCAAATACCTGGTTGTACCTGCAGGGATTGAACTTATTATCAGCCTTCATCATTCTTTTCTTGGGATTTAATCTATCTCTGTAATCCACCTCATTACTATATGTGTTAATATATTCATCCGTAAGCTCAGTTTCACAATCAATATCAAGAAAACCAAGAATTAATAACAGCAGTTTCTGATTTAAATCAATAAGGAACTTTTCGTTACAGGTGTAGAAATCCCTGAAATCATCCTCATAAAATTCAAAGAAAGGGGATGAACTGTAAGCAGATACTATTGAATTCCAGTGAATCCTCTGCCAATCCGTATCATAATCAATCAATATCTCTTTTGTTTTTGTCGAATTCCCTTTTACCTTCTTCACAGGGATTATCAGTGGTAATTTACCGTTAGCCCCGCTAATATAACATCTGTTTCTATAGGATTGCTTCAGATAGGTCTCATGTTGCTCAATGAATATTTTGCTGTAAAGAATGAATTTCGTGAAATATTGAATATTTCCCAGGTAGGATGTTGAAAGAACAGCTATCTCCGGTTCGTTTTCAAAATATACATTCTCCATTGATTCATGATTTACTTAAACAACCTTCCCTGCCATGTATTCCTTTCCTCCATCTTCTTTTCCAGTTCAACAAGTATCTGATCATAACGTAATCCCCATTTAATTCCCGAATTATATCTCGGGGGAGTCTCTCCTGCTATGCGCTCAACAACAAATGCCGGATTTAGATATTCCAGGTATCTTATGATAAAATCGAGATATTCTTCAAGTCCAAAAATAGTGAAATGGCCGGGGTATTTCCTGTACTCTTCTGCAACCGGTGTATTTTTTATAATTTGTAACTGGTGAAATTTGATATTATTAAGGGGCAGATGAGAAAGCAGTCCTGATGAATTCATCATCTCATCCCTTGATTCACCTGGTAATCCGAAGATCATGTGGGCTCCGGTTCTTATGCCCATTGATGCCGTCTTTCTTACAGCCTCAGCTGCCTCTTCATAAGTATGTCCCCTGTTTATTCTTTTTAAGGTATCATTGTTGCATGATTCTATACCATATTCAATAATGACATAATACTTCTCCGATAGTTTTTTAAAATATTTCAATTTTTCATTATCAATGCAGTCAGGTCTTGTACCTACCACCAATCCTATAATTTCCTTAACCTGAAGTGCCTGGCTGTATATTTCAATAAGCTTGTCAGTGGAAGCATATGTATTTGAGAAGGCCTGAAAATATGCAAGGTATTTACCTGCTGATTTATATCTCGTTTCATGGAACTGTATTCCCTCATTTATCTGCTGCCTTATTGATTTGCCGGCCATGCAATATGACGGGTTAAAAGCATCATTACAGCAAAATGTACATCCTCCTGTTCCTTTTGTCCCATCCCTGTTCGGGCATGTAAATCCCGCATCAATGGATACTTTCTGCACACGGTATCCAAAAAGCGTTTTCAAATAATTTGAATAGGCATTAAATCTCCGGTTATGGCCCCATGGATATTTCATGAACTCTTAATGCTGTTAATATAAAGCTCAGGCTTCAATTATCTTACCCTTATTAATGTACCAGATAAAACACTCTGTTTTCATATATCCCATCTCTTTCAGATGAAGTGCGTACTCTCTGATCTGTGCCAGATATTCATTTCTCTCGCTCATACCGAATTTATAGTCTATTATTATAGCGCTATCATCTTTGATGAGTACCCTGTCAGGCCTTTTTACAGAACCGTCAGGTAAAATAATATCCTTTTCAGTAATGACTTTCCAGTTATTTGAGAACCAGCTGCGTATACGGGGATCCCGTAATATCCCTGTTATTTCTTTGTAAATAGAGTCTTTTTCATTCAGCCTGATCTTTCCTTCAATATATACTTTTTCAATTGCTTTTTCCACATCATCAACAGTAACAATATCAGAGAATATCTCATGCATTACTTTTCCATAACTTAAGGGTTTTGTCATAATATCCGTATCAGGAGCAAAAAATTCGCTGCTTTGATAAGCTATTCTGAGTTTTTTCCGGTTATCATTGGTTGGATATTCATTAATTCTGTTAACTGTATGCTTATCAGAATCTTTATCCGGAACAACAGTACCCGGACTACCATACTCAAAAATATTTTGTTCCTTATTGTAAAACCTGTCAAATACCAAACTCCCGTACATTCCATTTTTCAGCTTGTCACTTCCGGTTTCGCTACTGCATATCTTATTTAGTATTCCGTATACATCAGTGATGCCGTTCCCTGTTTTTTTATCAGTACCTGTAATGCAAAATAAAGCATTGCTGGCTCTTGTAAAGGCCACATATAATAAATTAAGGTTGTCAATGTAAGCTTTTGATCTCTCGGCAAAATATTCCCCGGCAAATAAAGTATTTTTAAGTTCCCTGCTGTAATTCACAGGAACAACATTTAACTTGTCAAAAGGGCTTTTTGACGGCTTGCACCAGATAATTTGTTTTTTACGGTAATTGTTAAAACTCCAGTTGCAGTATGGTATTATTACGACTTTGAACTCCAGCCCTTTTGATTTATGAATTGTCATTATCCTGATAGCATCCTGTGCTTCCGAGATTGATATAGACCGGCTGTTTCCGGCATCTTCCCAATATTCCAGAAATGCATTAATATTTGATAAATTCTTAACTGAGTAATCGAGAACCAGATCCTGGAAGGCCTGAATATAGGGCAACTCTCCACTTATTGTGCTTAATGAGAATACCTGGATCAGCCTTTCAACAATCTCATAAAGATTCAGATTCTTTATACGTTCCAGTGCATTAATAAATGACGAGGGAAGATATTCCCCGGGCTTAATTTTTAAGTCCGCCGAATACTCCGGAATATTAACATCAGCACCAACTGTCCCCGGCTTTATATAATTCAGGTATTCAAATACAATAAAATAATTGTTAATGCTGTCTTCCGGATTTATAAAATACTTTAAAAAAGCAATCATGAAGTTTACAGCCGATGAGCTGCTTAAATAAAGTGATTCATCAGAGATGACATCAAATTTGTATTTTTTATCACTGATATTATTGTTCTTATATTCAATCAGCAGGCCGGCAACTTCCTTGCCTTCAATCTTTTTCCTTGTAAGAATAGCGATATCTTTCAACCTGTATCCCTTATCCTGCAGTTCCTTCAAAATATGTATCAGATATTCTCCGGTAACATCCTTGTCTTTGTTATCCTGAAATTTTATCCTCACATAGCCTTTCCGGCTGTTATCCGGCCGAGCCTCTGTCTGGCAGACATCATCGTAAATATCAACTATATCGGTTTTTAGTTTTTCATGGGTCTCGTGGTCACTGAATTCAACCAGCTCATTATTGAAAGTATCCTGTAAAAGCTTTGCCGCCACTGTAAAGAATGAATTATTGAAATCAATTATTTCCTTCCGGCTTCTCCAGTTTTCTCTGAGAGTCTCAGAATTTATGCTCTCCGGATGGAACTCAGTCCTGATTTTTTCCGAAAGTATTTCCCAGTTGGTATCCCTCCAACGGTATATCGACTGCTTGACATCTCCAACAACAAGATTATCATTATTCTGAGACAGGCTGTTGGCAATTAAAGGGCGAAAATTATTCCATTGAAAACCTGATGTATCCTGAAATTCATCTATCATGAAATGATGAAAATAGTTACCGGTTTTTTCATAAATAAAGGGTGTGTCGTTATTATCAATTATCTGATTCAGGAATGCAGCAGCATCGCTGATAAGAAAGATATTCTTTTCATTAGTATACCTGAGAATAGAACCGGTTATATCTGACAATATTCCCAGGGTGAATATATTTGACAGGATTGTTGTGGCGGTCTTATAATCAATATGATATTTATTGAAGAAATCAATTGAGCCATTTAATATTTTATTAAGACCATTTTTTAATATGTCTTCAATCTCACTTTTTTTGCCTGATGATTTGCTATACCATTTTTCCGGATTATTCAGTGCTTGTCTGACCCAGACACCCGGTTCAGCAAAATTACCACCTGCAAGCTTCAGGAAATATCCCGCCGGGCCTCCCGATTTATGGCTGAAGTCATCAACTGTTAAAGAGTTGGCGGAGATAAGCCTCAAACCCCTTTCCCCTTTTTCTGACAGATTTTTCTCAAAATGATCAATAATTTTGTATAATCCTTCATAGTAACCTGACAGTAATTCTTTATTACCGGGATTTACTGATACATCGTCAATGATCAATCTAAAGTCCTCTTTAAATACTTCGCGGCCCAGTTCAAGCATATCTTTCTTAATATTCCAGCTCCTGCCCTCTTCTATCCTGCTTTGCGCAAAATGAATAAGCCAGTTCATAAGTGCATTATTACTCTCAATATCAAAGAACAGCCGGTCTATCGACTTGTCAAGAACACTGTCAGTATCCAGCTCAATTGAAAAACCACTCTGAATGCCAATTTCACGTGTAAACGAACGGATCAGTTTTTGAAAAAAACTGTCAATTGTACTAACAGAAAATCTTGAATAATCATGTAAAATATTTTTCAGGATTAAACCCGATCTCAGTCTTGCTGCTCTTTCGTTCAACCCTGTCTGTTCCGAGATATAATCAAGATACGTTGACTTCCTGCCGGTTGAAAGATTAAATAATTCCCGGATTATCCTGCTTTTCATCTCCTCAGTGGCCTTGTTCGTAAATGTTACGGCAAGAATATGGCGATATTTTTCAGTATCATGATAAAGCAATTTCATGTACTCACTGGTAATTTTATGAGTTTTACCGGAACCGGCCGATGCACTTACTATTGATAGTCCTGACATTTAAAAACAATAATGTATTATCCCTGAATCAAATAAATATGAACGAATATCAAGAAAATCTTTCAGATAATAAAGCTTTGGGATTCCCATTTTGGATTAAGTGTTAAAAATGAATGGCCGTATGCTTTGTTTTATGTGTTAATATGCTTATTATCTAATATTTAGAATCAAGAATAAAAAAAGTCCCGGTAAAAAACACCGGGACTTGCTGATTTAGCGGCAAAATAAATTGCCGGAAGATATATTGAGCACGATGCCAAAGAAGAAACTATTCCATGTATTCATACCGGAAAATGTCAACGATATCCGTATTGACAACTGTCCTGTATTCCTTTACAGGATATCCGTACACATTATATTCATAGTAATATGTGTAATTTGGCGGCATACTGCATGACAGATCATTTCTCACATAATATTTTACCGGATTATTGTACTGAACGATATCATTTGGCAGACCCCAGTTATACCTGGGATTATTCTTATTATCATATTTATATTCAATATACATTATCGGACTTGTAAACTTTTTTATTACGTTTCCTGTTAGATCGTATATATATGAATATTCTGTCTCCCGCTCAAAACCCATATATTTTAATGTTCCTTTTTCAATCAGGTTCTGATTATTGTAGCTAAACTCAGCTACAGTACTAACATTACCATCTTTGTTATATATTTTCATTCTTATATACTTTCCTGACTCATCATATTCGTATGTATAATAATCATCATAATAATTCCTCTTATTCAGTCTTCCTTCATTATCATATTCAAAAGTCTCGAAATTGTTTACGGTATCACCAAAATAATAGTCAATCCTGATAAGTTTTTTATTTTCATTATAAATATATTCCTGAAACAACTTATCATTCTGAAAAATCCTGCTTAACAGGAAATTCGTGTCAATTTGCTTTTTATGGATATTATTTACAGGATCCTGTTCACATTTTATAAAGATTGAAACTATACATATAAGTAGCAGTCCATATAGAATTCTTAAGGTTTTCATGCAGTATATTTTTATTATTTTATCTTTTATAAATTACTGATGAATATCCTTAATAAAGGTTGCGTTAAAATAATATTGAAATCAGTTGTTACGGATTTATCTTATCGCAGACAGGTCGGTTTGCTGCGAATTCCGGTTGGCCAGGTGCTAAAATGGAAATTCTTCCTGCCCTTCTTCTTCAAGGTCTTCAAAATGTGGTTTCTCAGCTGCCTGATGCTCATCAAGGCCATCAACGTAAATAGCTTTATATGGTTTCACAGGACAGGCATACTCGCATGCTCCGCATCCAATGCAGGTTGAGGGGTGCACTTCCGGGATCGTCAGGTCCCCGAAATAAGGTACCATTCTTACTGCCTGGGTGGGGCAGTGCTCCGAGCATGAGCCGCAGGCTGTATTATCAGTATATACAACGCAGTTATCCATTATAAAATGTACTCTTCCTATCTGTGTGGATTTCTTTTCCTCTGATGTCAGCGGCAGGATCGCACCTGTGGGACATACCTCTCCGCATCTTGTACATTCATAGTTGCAGAAGCTTGTCCCGTAATCCATATAAGGCTGCATCATGCCTGTAAAGCCATACTCAAGAAATGACGGTTGCAATACATCTGTAGGGCAGGCTGTAACGCATAAATGACAAGCCGTGCAATTCATTTTAAAATAATGCAGGCCTTTAGATCCAGGGGGTGAAACAGGATTTTCCTTTATTACAGGTTTTAATTTCTTTCCCGGGCTATCTGCAACCTGCGCCCTTGCCAGTCGTGATAAACCAATAAAACCAAGCATATATATTATTGACCCGGCAATGAACTCCCTCTTCCCTGTATTTGCCGGAACATTTTTCACATGAGACTTACTTTTGTAATCAAACCTGTAATTAATGCCATTCTCCGGGCATGAATCGATACAGTTATAACATGCCACACATCGTGAAAAATCAACTTTCCTGCTTTTCAAATGTATGCAACCTGCTTTGCAGACAACCGTACATGAACCACATAAATTACATGCTGCGCTGTCGATACCAATTTTAAACACTGACAACCTTGAAACCAGTCCGAGTATTGTACCTACGGGACATACAGTATTGCAAAATAATCTGC
The DNA here is from genome assembly GCA_964495025.1 of uncultured Bacteroidales bacterium. GTDB lineage: Bacteria > Bacteroidota > Bacteroidia > Bacteroidales > UBA10428. The sequence goes on from CAZBUF010000127.1 coordinate 7,226, forward strand.
CGTGGTAAAAAGATATCCATATTATGAATCCCAGCACGGCAATAGGAAAAAATGTTGTTGATATCCTGAAATGCTTATAATCGACCGGATAAAGTATATCCACCCCTATTTTTTCAAATAATTCAAATAATAAATTATTTACCCATATTACGAGCGGCCTGATCAGGTCTGAAAAGATCCTGCCGTAATTGCTGTAGGGATCAAGCAGGTTCAGAATAAATATACTACCGAGAAGCAATATTGTAAAAGGTGCAATAAGAAATGAATACCTGAGAAAGTTGCGGGCTTTTTTATATTTATATTTTTTTTTCTTTCTTATCTTTTTTGAAATGTATGCCACGGTATCCTGCAAAGTACCCAGCGGGCATATAGTGGAACAATACACCCTGCCAAACAAAATGCTTATAATAATAACCACCAGAAATCCTATGGCAGCAAGACTGAAAACATTAAGGAAGTTTATCAGTGACGGTATAAACTGTAAATAAAGTATGATATCTGATAAATATGAGGGCATTATCCCCCTGAAATCAATGAAAAGAGCAGAAATCGAGATAACAAAAATCAGAGAAACGACAATTCTTAAAATTCTGAGATCTTTCTGATTCATATATTTAAACGGTGATTCTGTTGATTTTCAGTGCATCCAGATTAGTAGTGCCTGTCCCCAGTTCCTCGCCAAGCTTAATATGCTTCACCTGCATGGGATCAAGTCCGAATACCTTTGCAGCGGCAGTATCAGCAGCTACCATGTCAGTACTTATGATCTGGTATTTCATGGTTGTAACATCAGCTACGGACACCCCTCTCGGTCCGTTCCTCTTCATAACCCTGTAAGCATCGACAATATTGAGATCCGGCTTACGGTAAGTAGTGAAATCGGCAATACACTGATGCAGGTCATTGGCATGCCACCAGCTTCTATCCCACACAATGCCCATCAGATTTTTCATTGTGATAGATAATTTAGCCCCTCCGTGGCTTTTTAATGTAGGTACGTTTATAAACACGTCCGATTCGAGTATAAGCTCATGCACCTTTGCGCTTTTCAGAATTTTACCTTTACTTACTTCCACAGGATGGTAATAACTTTCACTGGCTCCTGATACCACTTTAGCTCCCGCCTTTTTTGCCGCTTCTTCTATTCCACTGTTTGTGTAACACCGGGTCCATTCACTGCAGGTATGATCAAAAACATACACTTCCTTTGCTCCTGCTTTGTAACAATGCTCAATGATCCTTGCCACCAGTCCGGGATTTGTGTTTGCTGCCCTTTCAGGGGTCGCGTCCCACCCAATATTCGGTTTGACCACTACTGTCTGATTCTTCTTTACAAATTTTGATATCCCTCCCAGTGAAGCAATGGCCTTATCAAACATATCTTCGGGACTGCCTCCTTTTATAGCTACAAGGTCGTATGGCAGTTCATCCGGTATATACCTGCCCGATGCAAAAAGATTTTCAGGCTTCAGAACAGAAATTGCCGTGCCTGCAACAATACCGGCTCCTACCGATTTTTTAATAAACTCCCTTCTCTTCATATTTAATGTATTTATTTCCTTATTTTAATGACAAACCAGCTCTCGCTCTCATTTATTGTGGAAAGTTACTTAATTTTATATAAATTACTTTTCTTATCAATAATTTAGAAATAATTTAGAAATAGTTCAAATAAATCAGCTGTATAAGTTTGTTAACGTGCCTGATATTTCGCCACATAAATTAAATATTTCCTATTTTAG
>CAZBUF010000128.1:0-2306 GCA_964495025.1 uncultured Bacteroidales bacterium
TTTACTCCGAGGTATTCCGAGAGGGAGTCCTCAAATTTTCTTATAACCGGACCTTTAACAAAGGACGATGAATTAATAACCTCCTGAATAGCGCTGTCAATCTCATTTTTAATTTTTAAATACTGAGTATGCAGATCTATCATGTTTATTTTTCTCATGTTCTCCGGATAAATAAAAATTCTTTACTAATATAATATTTGACAATGAATATAAGTCTATTTAACGCTATTAATTTTGGTTTAGTGTACTCAGAAGTTGATAAATAGGCATAGTATGTTTATAAGTAAATGTTGATTATTAATTTATTAATTTTGCACAAATATAATTTTATAATTAATGTAAGTAAATAAGACAGGTTGGATATTGCCGCATATATAAAGGAATTGGTTTTGTTGAATGAGGGTGTTATTTTACCCGGATTCGGAGGTTTTATTTCCAGATATAGCCCGGCCCGTATTGACCCTGATAAACAGGTATTTACTCCTCCCTCAAAAAAGATTGAGTTCAGGCAGGATATGAAAAAGGACAATGGCCTGCTCATAAATCATATAGCAAGGAAAAACAGGATATCCGGCCAAATGGCAGGGAAGCTGGTCGGGGATTTTGTTAATGAGATGAACGGTATACTCAGTAAGGGGAACAAGGTTACACTTGAGGGTCTAGGTTCTTTCAGAAAAGATATGGGAAGCAACAGGATTATATTTACTTCCTTCAGTGATGAGAATTATCTCATTGATTCTTATGGACTGCCAAACCTTGAATTAACCGGACTTAAAAGTACAGGCAACCAGGATAATCAGGAACTGCACATTCCGCCTATTAAGACTATTAACAGAAAACGGACAGGTTTCTGGGTGGTTTCAAGTATCGTAATCCTGGTTGTGCTGTTGATATTTATCATACCTTATAACGAATCAGGAAACTTGCAGGTTCCGGGATTTAATTTTTTGTCTGGCGGCAGATCAGATAATGCAGCCGGTGAAAATGCCGGAAAGATTATTTTTGGCGAGCGCAGAATAACAGGAGGAGATTCCGTTAAACATATAATAGAGGATGTTATTGACAGATCCACAAAGAAAAAAATTGCACTTGCATATGATGAATCTGAAAATTATCATGCAGGGGAACTTAAGAAAGAGACCCTCCAGACAAAAAACCAGCGGGAAGAGGATTTTCAGAAGGAAGATCATTTAAGTGAAACCAGCAAATATTACCTTATAGCAGGGAGTTTCAAAAGTCTTGAAAATGCACGGAAACTGAGAGCCGAGTTAACTGGCAGTGGTTTTGATCCGCAGATCCTTCAGACGAGGAACGGCTATTTCAGGGTTACGCTCAGCTCATTTCAAAACCGCAATGTTGCGATTCGCGAACTTCAAAGAATAAGGAAAGGATTGAACAGACCGGTCTGGATATTAAGCATTTAAAAAGGGGATTAAAAAGGGGACAGCTCCCTTATTAACAAATCACAAACCCCAAATAACAAATAACAAATAAATTTCAAATCTCAAACTCTAATTTCCAAACAAATTTACAAATTCTTAAACCCTGACAATTCAACAATTCAGAGTTTCGGGTTTACAGTTTCCTGTTTGGCGTCCAACAATTAGGCATTGATAAACGAGCAACGAACAACGAATAGCGAACAACCCGCAACCCGCAACCTGCAGCAGAATTATTTAATCACCTTAATGATCCATATATCCTGCTGAGGTTTTCCGTTTGATTTTTTGCCTTTGATGTATTCGAGGATTTTATTGGGAGAAATTAATTTTTTCATGTATTCCGGGGCATGAAATGCCGAGTAAGTTCTGTGACCTTCCTTTGTATTACCACGAACAACAAGTTTCCCATCGTTAAATTCTTTGATTTCCTTTTGAGATAAAATATCAATGAACGCATATCCTTGCGTTGTCAGGAAAATAATTGCATCCTGCCGCGATATTCTTATAAGTTCTTTAAACCAGGCATCGTGTATTTTTCCGGAAAGATGAGTAAAAACCGATATGCCAATGATTATGTTGAATGAATTAACCTCAAATGATAGAGGAGGAGTGATGTTATTGGCTGAAAAATCAATTCCTTTCAGATTTTCTTTACACCATTTTATTGACTTTGAGTTATAATCAACACCAAAGACCTGGCATGACCGGTCAACCAGGGCCGGGATATGCCTTGTTATTCTTGCAGGCCCGCAGCCCCAGTCAAGTATAGTAATATTTTTCAGTACAATATGCTTTTTTAGTAAGGAAAATATCCACCTGCATGTTTCAAGGCCTCCGTAATAATATTTCCTGTAATCCATCTGA
>CAZBUF010000129.1:0-7250 GCA_964495025.1 uncultured Bacteroidales bacterium
ATCTGATCAAATGGAGGGACTTCAAATTTTGTATCAAAACGCTGAACAAGAGGATTATTTTTCAGATTGTCTTTTTCCTTTTTCATTGTTTTACAGGATGAAACCAAAATAATTATTAAAATAACAACAGACAGATTTATATGTTTCATGATCTTATTTATTTTATATTACTAATGCATTGCTATTCTACTTAAATGAGAATGTAAATATATTTTATTTTTTTTACAATTCATGCCGGTTTCTATTTATGATTGTTATTTAACATATTTCTGATATTTTTAAATCCATATTAAACATAATTTGTACATTTATATTAGAGTATCCCTGTATTTCCATAAATACAATAATATATGGATGAACAGCATAAAATTCCCGAGATAGCCTGGTGCCAGGTAAAAGGTAAAAACTGTCTGAATTAACCGTGTTTGTTTTTACTTAGCTCCATAATAATCAACTTCATTTGTCTTACAATCAAAAAAAACATATATTTGGCCAAATGCCGATAATAAAATATAATATGAGTTGCCTTATTCCGAAAAATCTTATATTTATTTTATCCTTTAAAATCAAATCAGCCGGTGGAACTTCATGCTGTTGATATTACAATAGTAGTTATTTATCTCCTGACAATGGTAGTTGTCGGTTCCTATATGTCGGGCAGAGCATCAATCAATCTTAGTTCCTATTTTCTGGGCAGTAATAAGATACCCTGGTGGGCCTTGAGTTTTTCCAATGCAGGAGGCATGTTTGACATTTCCGGCACAATGTGGCTGGTGTACCTTGCATTTGTGTATGGGATGAAGAGCGTGTATATTCCGTGGCTATGGCCATTATTCAACCAGATATTTATGATGATCTACCTTGCTTCATGGTTACGTCGATCGAAAGCCATGACAGGGGCTGAATGGATTACTACAAGGTTCAGCCAGGAAAGGCTGGGAGGCAGGATGGCACATCTTATAGTAGTGATATTCTCATTGATATCTTTTATAGGATTTTTAAGTTACGGATTTATTGGCATTGGAAAATTCGCAAAGATATTTTTGCCCTGGGACTGGTCCCCTCATATATATGCTTTGATCATTACTGCACTTACTGCTATATATGTTGTGCAGGGCGGAATGTTTGGTGTTGTTGTAACAGATATCATGCAGTATATTATTATGACCGTTTCAGCAGTTATTATCGGTATAATCGCAATGGATAAAGTGTCACCTGACATGCTGGCAAAAGTAACTCCGGAAGGATGGGGGGATGTATGGTTCGGATGGAGGCTAAATCTCGACTGGTCAGGGATCATGGATTCTGTGAATACAAAAATAAAGGAAGACGGGACATCCATTTTTTCCGCATTTATTATGATGGCGGTTTTTAAGGGATTATTTGTAAGTCTTGCCGGCCCTGTTGCAACACAGAGCCTGCAACGTATCCTGGCTGCAAAAAATGCTAAAGAAGCAGCACTAATGAACGGATTTGCTGTTGTGGTAGTATCAGTACCAAGATATTTCATGATTGGCGGGATTACCGTTCTGGCACTTGCATTTTTTAGCCCCGAGTTAATCGGCATGGGCAGCAATATTGATTTTGAATTGATACTGCCATTTGCTATTAAAAATTTTATACCTGCAGGGTTGCTGGGTATACTTCTTGCCGGCATGTTGTCGGCACATATGTCAACTACTTCCTCATTTATGAATGTTGCACCGGCCTATATTGTAAATGACTTGTATAAGAAATATTTTAAGCCTCATGCATCAAACAGAACTTATGTACGTGCTAGTTATATTGTTACTGCTGCTGTGGCAGTTGCCAGCATACTGTTTGGATTGGTAATCGAATCTGTTGACTCAGCAACAAAATGGATTGTTAACGCCTTATGGGCAGGATCAGCTGCTGCCAATGTGCTTAAATGGCACTGGTGGAGATTTAACGGACACGGCTATTTCTGGGGAATGCTCAGCGGATTGTTAATAGCTATGGTTATGCCTGTATTATTGCCTGATATGAATTCTCTTTATGCCTACCCCTATATATTGCTTATTTCAATGACAGGAAGTGTTGTCGGTACTTTATTGACAGCTCCGGAAAAAGACGAAATGCTCATTAAGTTCTATACTTCGGTAAAACCGTGGGGATTCTGGAAACCCGTTAAAGAAAAGGTGAAATCCATGAATCCCGGATTTAAGGAAAATAAAGATCTTGGCAGAGATGCATTTAATGTATTTACAGGTATTATCTGGCAGGTTGCAATTATGGCATTACCACTGGCTCTTGTAATTAAGAACTGGAACACTCTTATTGTCCTTGCTATCATTGTAGTAGTTACTTCAATTGTGCTGAAAACCAACTGGTTTAATAAACTTGAAGATGATTGATGATGTGATACCACATATTAAGAATATACTTCAATATGAAAAGAATCACTCTTAACAGCAACTGGTTCTTTAAGGGCACCTCCGGGAAAAACAAATGGTTAAAAGCAAAAGTACCGGGAAACATTCACCTCGATTTATTAGACAATAAGATTATCCCTGATCCATACTACAGGTTAAACGAGACCGAACAACAATGGATAGGAGAAACCGACTGGGAATATAAAACCAGCTTTGAAATAAATCCCGGTTACCTCAAAAATGAACATATTGACATAGTTTTTGAAGGACTCGATACTTACGCTGATATTTACATTAATGACAGTCCTGTTCTCAACACCGATAATATGTATTGCGGATGGAGGGTCAATATTAAGCCATTTCTTAAAAAAGGTGCTAATGAACTAAGAATATACTTTCATTCTGTTATAAAGAAAACGCTGCCATTATTTCAAAATAACGGATTTGAGTACGGGGCAAATAATTCACAGCCCGAGCCAAAGCTTAGTGTATATACACGTAAGCCAGGATATCATTACGGATGGGATTGGGGTCCAAGATTATTGACCTGCGGAATATGGCGGCCAGTGTGCCTTGAAGCATGGAATGCAGTGAGGCTGGATAATATACGCTTTGTACAAAGAACTCTCTCGGATGAACTGGCAGAGCTTCAACTTGAAGCAGAGATAATCTCGGCAGCCGATGAAACCATTGAACTAAGGCTTGCTGTTAACAGGGATACTTACAAGGTAACAGGAAGAATGGCTGATTTGAAAGAAGGGCTCAATACTGTAAGAATAGATTTTAGTATTGCTGATCCTGAAAAATGGTGGTGCAGGGGATTGGGGAATCAACACTTGTATGAGTTAAGCCTGGAGATGTTTCATGAAGGAAATCTGACAGATATATGGAATGAAAAAGTCGGGCTGCGTAATATAGAGCTGGTTCATGAGGATGATGATCACGGAAAATGTTTTTATTTCAGAATAAACGGCAGGCAGGTATTTATAAAAGGATCCAACTGCCTGCCTGTTGATTATTTCATACCACGGGTGCAGGAAAAGGATTACATCAGGTTGCTTAAAGATGCTGCCGCTACGAATATGAATATGTTAAGGCTCTGGGGCGGGGCGATATACGAAGAAGACATATTTTATAAGTTGTGTGATGAGATGGGCATCCTTGTATGGCAGGATTTTATGTTTGCCTGTGCAATGTACCCCGCCGATGATGTTATGCAAAAGCGGATCCGCTGCGAAGCCGAATATAATATAAAGCGCCTGAGAAACCATCCAAGCCTGGCACTTTGGTGCGGCAATAACGAAATTGATGAAGGCTGGCATCACTGGGGCTGGCAGGAGCTATATAATTATTCATCTGAAACCTGTGAAAAAATCCGGAATTACTACCTTACTATTTTTCATAATATACTGCCGCAGGCAGTGAGAAAATTTGATCCTGGCCGTGCATACCGGCCTTCATCACCAAAGTACGGATTTACCGACACAAAGAGCAGGAGTGATGGCGATATGCACTACTGGGGAGTATGGTTCTTAAATCACCCTAAGGAAAGATTCAAAGATTATCTGCCGCGTTTTATGAGTGAATACGGGCTCCAGTCGATGCCGGAATTAAAAACATTTGAGGCATTCACATTGCCTGAGGACCGTAATCTGAAATCGCATGTCATGCTGGCCCATCAGAGGCAATACCCGAACCTTAAAAAAGGACAAACGCTTGGCGGCTATGATATTATGCTTAAGTATATCGAAGATGAATTTTGCGTTCCTGATGATTTTGAACTGCTGGCATATACAAGCCAGTTGCTGCAGGCTGAATATCTGAGATATGCCATTGAGGCCCACAGGCGTAACATGCCTTACTGCATGGGAACAATGTACTGGCAGTTAAACGATCTGTGGCCTGTTACTTCATGGTCAACAATCGATTATTACGGACGATGGAAGGCTGCAAATTATATGGTTAAAAAAGCATATGCTCCTGTTCTGGTATCAACTGATGATCAAGAAAACGGGATAAAGATTTTCATAATAAATGACCTGCAGAATACAGAAAATATGCAGCTGAAAATGAAATTACTGGCTTTTAACGGAAACATCCTTTATGAAAAACAAATGCCTGTTATGGTCGAAGCTAACAGCAGTAAGCTGGTTTATGAAATAAGTAAAGATGAGTTACATGTTAAGAATAATATAAATAAAATAGTGTGGGCTGCTGCGCTGCATAAAAATAACAACACCGTGGCAGAAAGTCTGTTTTATTTTGTCAATACAAACAACCTTCAGCTTCAGGAGCCGGAAATCAGTCATAGTATAATTAAAGTTAAGGATGAATATATCATAGAACTTCATTGCAATACATTAGCAAAATATGTAAAGTTGATCACTCAGAATGCTGACGGCCATTTCTCGGATAACTATTTCGATTTGCTGCCCGGTGAAAAGAAAGCAGTGGTATTCAAACCGGAGAGTAAATGGGATGGGGAACTAAGGATTATTCATTATTATGATATACATAAAAATTGTGGTTCATGAGTCCCAAAGTTTAGTATATTTGTTTTTGCAGTAAAAGTGTAGCGCCAAAATACTTGATTATTAATTCCCTGCTAATGAATTATTCTAAAAAACTTCCGGTTTTTGTATTAATGATTTTTATTGCCGGATTATCTCTTCTCAGCCAGAATAAGAAACCGGTTTTTCAATCATTACATCAGGGCCTTTCACGAAAATTCGTTAAATGTATTCTGAAGGACAGCAAAGGGTACATGTGGTTCGGCACAGATGACGGGCTTAATAAATACAATGGTGTCAATTTTACAATTTATGAATATGATCACGGTGATACTAACAGTATAAGCCATAATTATATAAATTCAATTATTGAAGACAAGAATAACAATATCTGGATTGGAACAACCAAGGGACTAAATCTGTATAACAGGGAAAAAGAAAATTTCATCCGGGTTAATTATGCAAGAGGAAGTGTTAATGAATTAAGAAATCAATATATCAGTTCACTGTTCTCTGACAATAATGATGATATATGGATTGGAACATTAGGGAATGGATTAATACTGTATAACCACAGGAATCATAAGTTTCAACATTACTTCCATGATGATGATAATGCTAAATCCGTTAGATCGAATTTTATTAATTGCATACTTACAGACCAGGATAATAATATATGGATCGGTACAAGGAACGGATTGGATTTGTTCAATAAGAAGGATAAATATTTCCGGCATTTTGTCCATGATCCCAACGATCCGGCGAGCCTGAGTAATAATCTCGTAAGTTCATTATTGCTGGATTATACAGGAAATCTGTGGATTGGCACACATGGTGGTGGGTTAAATAAGTTATTGAATGAAGAAGGTAAATATTTTTTTAAGCATTATCAGCATACAAATAGGCAAGGTAGTATAAGTAATAATTATATTCTTTCATTATGTAATGACAGCAAAGGAAATCTCTGGATAGGCACGGAAAATGGAGGAATAAATTTTCATATTGTAAATTCAGAAAAGTTTAGCTCATTCCTTACCGAAGAAAATAATCCATACAGTATCAGGAGTAATTCGATATGGTCGCTTTATCACGATAATACAGGGATATTATGGATTGGCACATTTAACAAAGGAATAAATATTATTGATGATAAATTCCAGAAATTTGAACTGTATCAAAGAAATAGTTATTCAAAATATAGTCTGAGCAACAACGATGTAACAGGTTTTACTGAAGATGCGCGGGGAAATATCTGGATTGGGACTGACGGCGGCGGGTTGAGTTATTTTAATACTAAATCACGTGAATTTTCAAATTCAATTAAGAGATATGCCGGTAAGAATAGCTTATCTGTCAATGCTGTAATATCAATTCTTTTTGACACAAATGAAAATCTCTGGGTCGGGACATGGGCAGGTGGAATAGACCGTTTGACGAAAGATGGTATACTGAACAAAAATTATCAAATTAAAGGCAGGCATGGGTCAGGAGATAATAATATATTATGTATGTACGAAGATAAGCTGGGTGATATCTGGGCAGGCACAGCCGGAAGCGGCCTGTTTCTCTACAATCCTGCATCCGACAAATTCATTCAGATAACTGACAGGAATGAAACGACACAAATTATTAATACTGCTTATGTTACGTCAGTGTTGGAAGATGTGGATAATAATTTATGGGTGAGTACATTATATGGTCTGGTGAAAATGAAGAGATCGCCGGATGGGGGATTTTCATTTTCCAGTTATTTTCATGACACTGACAAAAACAGCATAAGTAGCAATATAGTGACTATCATTCTGGAAGATAGTAAAATGAACTTATGGTTTGGAACAGAAGATAAGGGTTTGAACCTTTACAACAAGCATGATGGCCGATTTACTGCGTTTCAGAAGGACGATGGATTGCTGAATAATTCAATAAAAGGGATACTTGAAGATTCCAAAGGGTTTTTATGGATAAGTACAAATAAAGGAATATCCAAATTTGACCCGTCTTCAAGGGTATTTAAGAACTTTAATGAAATTGAAGGACTTAATTCTGATGAATTTTATCCCAGATCATGCTTAAAATCAACCTCAGGTGAGTTTTTCTTCGGAGGTAACAATGGATTTAATTCATTTTACCCTGACAGCCTGAAAACGAATACGGTTATTCCACCGGTATATCTGGCGGATTTTAAATTGTTTAATAAATCTGTTGTGATAGGATCAGAAGGTTCTCCCCTGAAAAAAAGTATTAGTGAAACAGCTGAAATTAAACTTACATATAAACAAACATCATTTACTATTGATTTTGTAGCTTTAAACTACACACACTCCTGCAAAAATCAATACGCCTGTAT
>CAZBUF010000130.1:0-8180 GCA_964495025.1 uncultured Bacteroidales bacterium
ATTTTAACAATACCCGTATTCAGAACCTCCAGACGGCCGGCGAGACTCAAATCGCCCACATTGCTATTTGTACCGATGTTTACTGTTCCTTCGTAAACCGACAAGGCTGCAGAAATAGGAATAGTAAATGCCGTGCTGGTAGACAAGGTGATATCCAGGTTTGTATTGGAAACGCGGAATGTGCCGTTATTCAGTATTAAAGCAGTGCCTGCTCCGCTTAAGGTCAGATTATCAGCCGTAACATCGAGAATTGTATTTCGTGAAGCTCCTTTATCTACATTTAAATAATTGAATTCATTGGTTCCGGAACCGGATATAACTTTATCGTCATCTCCGGTGAAATATACATTACAGACCCTTGTTGCAGCACCGCCATACATATCAAAGGTGCCATCGTTATTCAGGTTTCCTGTGATATAAAGGATGTTCGTGGCACTACTGCCGGTTGTTACATCAAATCTTGCTGTTGCAGATATGTTAATATCATTGTAAGCATAAACTGTTTGTGCAAAACTATTATTCATAAACCTTAGTATGCCGCTATTTATGTTAATATTGCTGTCAACAGCCAATGTCCTTATTGCGGCGGAATTCAGTCTTGCCTCACCCGTACCTGTTCCTTTAATGGTCAGATCACCGAAGACAGTCATGTTTATGTCGGGCATGACAATATATTGTCCGTTTGAAGGCGACAGTATAAGGTTATTATAAAATGAAATGCCGGCAGGTAGTGTATAATTCTGTGCGCCTGTATTATAAAATTCTATGGTCCCGCCTCCTGCAGACAGGAAATTTCCGAAATCACCATCCGGAAATGTTGCAATGGCAGCAGAGGATGAGATCATCAGTTTTCCTGTACCGGAAACTTTTGTATCAGGTATGGCACCGAAATTATGCCCGGTGGTAGTTGTAATATCCAGCACTGAGCTGTTGTTAATCTGCAAGCCACCTATTGTTATATTATCATAGCCTGCAGGAACAGTAACCGTATGGTTCTGTGAGATTTCGTCACCTATCACAACCGGATTGTTCAATCCCGGAAGATCGCCGTCTTCAGGCCCGCCAACTGATACACCCGACCATGTGCTTGTTTCGTTCCAGTTACCATTATTACGGCTGTAAAAAACTTTCACCGACTGGAATGCATCAGGCTCTCCGGCAGTATAATCACCGCTTATGTAATCTACATTTGTGAAAAGAATCCTGTTATCAGCATCCACAACTCTTGCGGGATCGTTTATATATATCCATGCATAAGGGTTGTAAACTCCCGGAATGTAATTGCTTTCAGTTCCCCGCCCGGTCGTGTCAGAATCCACATACTTGTATGTATGAGATACTGAAGCGGCTGGAATACCTGTGATTCCTGAATTTGTGACTTTCCAGTAATAATTCAGTGAATTCGTGGAAGTTACAAAAGGATTATACTGAGAGACAGGCCTGACGGTTACTGAACCCCAGGTAGCAGGTGCAACAGTTAACTGAATTGTAGCAGGTGTATAATCTGCTGCCGTACCGACGGGAAAAACAAATGCATTGGTAGAATTATAGTCTTTTTCCACACCTCCGTCACTTTGATTTCCTGCTGTACGGATCATTTTTGTTCCTGAGAAAACGGTAGTGACCTGGGGATAAAGAGCGTCATAAATATAGCTGCTGACATCAAGTGATAGTTTATAAATTCCAATATCAATCAGGCCCGATGCTAACCTCAGATTTCCGGTAAGAGACTGGTCAGATGTCAGAGATGCTGTTCCCGTTGCTTTATTTATAACAAGATTACCGAATATGCCATTTCCTGAACCACCTATAGTCTGTGCTCCGGCTCCGTTCAGTAACACGCCTCCGCCGGCCTGACTGTTATGTGTACCTGAGTTTATTATATTCCCTGCCACACTGATGGTGTGCCCGATATCGTTAAGAAAACAATTTGCATTTATTGTCAATCCGTTTCTAATAGTGAGACTGCCGGTAAAAATGTCTGTATTTGATGTATTGCTGAACGTAAGATTATTTAGTCCTGTACCCCCGCTGATTGTGCCGGCATTTGTAAAACGCTGACCTGCTGTACCGTTAAAAGTAGTTGTATTATTGCCTGAATTGTATGCTGATGCGGCATCCATGGTAAAGTCGTGGCCAACATTTAAATCAACGTTATTTGTTGCCAGATCAAGTGTTGTATTTGCATTTAAAGCAAGGTTATGCAGAATATCAATTTCAGAACTGCTTGTATTCTGCCATTGAACAGTAACAATGCCACCTCCTGTTCTCCGGCTCACAGCAAGGTCATAAAAAGGGACCGTTGTGTTAACGGTATAAGTATATCCCGAAGGAAGATTAAAATTCACCGTTCCGCCAGTAATACTGTAATTTCCTTCTGTTGCCCGTAAATCCATAATCTGGGTACATGTTCCTCCTCCTATAAAAGACACATCTGTAAAATTAAGGGTACCTCCGCTTATTGTAAAAACCGTATTGGTATTGGTCAGGCCAAGCATCGGGCCTGCATGGTTCTCACCCTGAAGCCTTATGTTTGCTGTACCCCCGGTTTGAATGTAGCTTATTTTATTCCCCGCGCCCCCTACTGCTGACCATACCTGGCTGGCACTTAAAGTACCGGTTCCTTCGATATCAATCTCCGGGGTTCCGAGGATACCCAGAACAATACCGGCAGCATCTCCTGTGCTGAAAGAACCTGCGCTTATTCTTAATCTTCCGTATAACGTAGCCGCCTGCCAGCCTGTTCCGTTAACTCCGGTAACCGTAGTTGAAACGTCAGCTCCGTCGATCCATAATCCGGCTCTTGGTATAATATTGAAATCCTGGCCGCCTTCAGTAAGTGAAGGTATATTTATATTATCACTCAATTTTAAAATACCACCATTAATGAATAAAGCTTTATCATATACCCCGATACCGAAGCCTTCAGGACCGCCGTCAAACTGATTACTACCCTGGTTATTTGGCCCGTATAATCCAAAATTTATTACATTACCTGATGTTATTTCAAGTAAATAGGTCTGGTCAGTACCTTTGTCAATTATCAGCCTGTAAAAATCTGTTATTCCGTTACATATAACCGAATTATTTGTTGTGCCGGCAAATGTAACTGCTACGGCTCCATAGTTTTGCCCTGAATAAGTAGTTGTTGCCAGCAGATAATAGGCATTTGCCGCCGGTGAGGGCAATCCGGTAAATCTGACAGTACCGTTGTTGGTAAAGTCACCATAAATATTAAGATTATGGACATTATCATAGGGTTGCCCGTTGGCAAAATTGTTGACAAATATTGAACATCCCGTATTTACTGTAAGGTCACCATATATCGTAAGATTAATTTTATTATTAGATGCAGCCGGATTCCCGAATCTGAAAGTAAGGGTTCCGGAAGAAGAGTTGTTTAAACTAAAGTTACCGTTAACAATATAATTAACGGGATTTGTATTGTTGTCAAGGTACACAGTGTAAGCATTGGTAGTGCCGTTTGAGATGATAAGGTTGTTATAGGCAAGCTGTACGTTGCTTATCCGTGTGGCATTCAAATTGTAATATTCCACTGTTCCTCCCCCTGAAGCGACAAAGTCAGTATATGTTCCGCCTGGAAAAGTGTTTGACTGTAGTTTTAGCAATCCCTGCCCCCTTACATCGCCGAAATCGTGACCGGAAGTGTTTCCGATATCAAGTGTGCCCCCTTCGTTAATTTGCAGGGAGAATACTGTTCGCGATACGGCTGTGCTTATTAAACGGCCGTTGAGTATAATAACCCTGTCGCCTGTTGAGGGTACGGCAGGATTAACCAGCAATGTCCCTGACGGATCGGTTGTCCATGTATTTGCTGTTCCCCAATCACCCGACTGGTATGAATAGTATGTAATAACCGGCTCACGTGCTGTCCATTGACCGCTGAGTGTGGAAGTACCTGATGATGAAAATGTGTTGGCAGCAGTATTGATTGAAGCTCCCTCAGGGGAAAGCCATGTGCCTCCTGTATAAAAAGAAGGTTCATAGTCTGCTTCATTACCACCAGGTGCGATATCCTGCGGGTCAATATAAGTAAAGGTTACATCGGCGTCAGTAACAGATATTCCTGATGTGTTAACATCCCAGAATCTTTCCAAATCAGTAGGATTGGCAGCGGGTGGTCCCGGAGCCACAGTGGCAGCCGTTCGAACAGAGACGTCCCCCGAACCGGTGGCCGACATGGAAGTAATCTCCATCGGTGTGTAATAAGTATCTGTTCCTACGGGATATATGATATCCAAACCGGAACCGTCATCAGTTTGTTTTATGGCATAACCCGTTCCGTCACATACAATCATATGTGTATTATCGAAATTACCCGGTGTAGTAATTGAAGCGCCAGGAGTAATAATAAGATTATAAGTGGCTGATCCAAGGCTTAGGTTACCGTTTTCAAGGTTCAGGTTATTATTAACAGTAATATTGCCCTGAATTGTTTTAATGTTGCCTGATGCAATATTGATGTTTCCGTATGAGGAGGGAGCACCAGATACGGACTGTGCCCCGTTTGTCTGATATGTTACAGAGCTATTGTCATCAAGGATGATATTACCTGCTGTATAATTGGAGGGAAACAACACATTAATTGCACTGCCTGCTGATCCTAATAATAAGCCGGTCCCTGAAGCCATCGAAAAATTACCTGCAGCGTTACCGCTGATTTGATATTGCTGTGTGGCAAGAATCGCTGCGTCCTCAATAGTCAGATCACGATTAACGTCAATATTTCCGGAAAGGGTTTTGGTACCGCTGCCTGAGATGCTAAGGTGGTAGTAGGTATAGGTACCTATGTCCTGGTTGCCATTATTGTTGTAGTTTACTGTGCCGGAAGTGGGCGGATTGGTCTGATGACCTCCTGCTGTACTTGTGATTATTCCGCCACTAATTGTTCCTCCTGCATATAATGTTCCATTTCCGGTGAAAAGAATATAATTTCGTCTTCCATTAGTTGCATTCATAGTAATATCACCGGTTACAGTAACTGTACCTGTTGAAATTTCTATGTATGCATCACGTGTATTTCCGTTGGAATTCATTACAAGTGAACCTGTGGAAAAAGAACCCGCATTAACAAGAACAGCTTTATAATCGTTATTTGAATATGATGTAAGAGTAGTGGTGCCGGATACAGCCAAAGAATTAGTTCCGGATATGGTAATCCATGAATCCTGATTGCCATTAGGTATATCGAGTGCTCCCAGACTATTTGGTGGAGAAGTATTGAGAGTAATAATATGATTGTTACGGATAGTGACTGTGCCTGTACCTGTATTCTGTCCCGGGTAAGATGTTGAAGCCTGCCATGCTGGTCCGGGTAACCTGTATTCCTGCCATGTTCCTAATACGTTCCAGTTTCCTGTACCGTTTGAGCGAAAATCACCAATAACCTGCCCAAACGAAAGAACAACCGGAACGAATGCAAGAAAAATCGAAAGATATATTCCCCTTAGGGCATATAAAAATCCGAATAAATTTTTCCCAGTAATGAATTCTATATTTCTTTTCTTATTCATAACTCTAAAAGACTAATAGGGTTGAGTCAGATAATTTTTAGAAATAGAAATCATTAATTAGTATTGATTTGTTTACGTATACTTTTATTCTAAGTTAATGAATTTTTGACCATCTGACAAAAATTGGTTACCAAAGGTGAATAATATACTCAGGTTTCAATTTATGGCCATAACTTTAGGTATAAATATAATTGATTAAAAATAAAATATATTATAGAATTGAAGGTATATTAAAAATAAGCTTTTTTCGTTAAATAACTTTTGATAAAACATATTTGTTTTTTAACATTAAACGACGGTATCGGACAATGCGATACAACGTGATAAAAAATAATGCATATATTCGAATTAATTTGAATATAAATACAATATAATTATATAATAAAGCTTTTGCTATTTAGCTGACACATGTGTTATAGCGGCCAGGTATTTTGAATTTAGCAAAAGAGACTTTATTATTTATATTATTTAATTCTACTTAATAATATTAATTGTTCCTACCAAAGGTTCCACATTAAAATAATTCAGGTCAATAACATAATAGTATGAGCCCATGGGCATTTCTTTGCCTGACTGGGATCTACCGTCCCATGCGTTTTCAGGATCCGGTTTTTCCGAATGGTATATTAATCTTCCCCAGCGGTCAAATATTTCAATCACGGCATTGGGGAACAGTTCAATATAATCAATTGCCCATACATCGTTTTCTCCGTCATTATTCGGTGTTATTGTATTTGCTATTTCAGCAAAGAACAGGTCGGCATCACAGGCAACAATAACTATTGTATCAGCTGACGAACATTCATTATCATCAGTGACCCTCACGGATATTGTATCAGCCAGTTTGCCTGTCGGGCCAACGGTAATGGAGTTCATGACAGAACCTGTTGACCATTGGCACAGGTTAAATGAGCCTGCATCAAGTTCCAGTTCCTGGTTTCCGCATAATGATGTATCCTTGCCGATTGATACAACGGGCAAGGGATTAACAACCAGGACTGCCGAATCATAGTCAAAACATTCATCGGCACCTGTAACTTTTACCCATACAATGCCTGTATTTGTTTCAGAATAATAGGTTTCAGTGCTGCCGTCATGCCACAGATATTCCAGTGCTGCAGTATACCCGGTCTCTGCATCAAAAGTGTATGATTCCCCCTGGCATATTTCGATCTCATCACCAATATCAACTTCCGGTGCGCGGACATCAACATATGCTTCAACAGGGTCGCCGATACATCCGAACGCGGTTATCTCTACTACCTGCAATCTGTGAGTCCCCCTTTCATAATTCCATTCCACAATAATTGTATCATTCAAATCACCTATGATCGTACCTCCCTCAACTTCCCAATCGAATACAGAATTCTCATATCCCGTAACTCCATACATAGCCCTGTCGGCGGTACAGGCAAAGGGTAAGCTCTGCCCGTACCCCACCAGTACAGTGACTAATGAAATAATAAGGGATAATATGTTAGTTTTTGTAATCAATTGGACTGATTATTCAAAATTTCCTTGATAATTTGATTTTCAACAATATTATAAGCAACACTTAAACTACTGTTACGGATTCCAGTTATTAGGTATATGATAGATTGGTCCTGTATCCGGAGCAGGATTAACCTGGATAACAATTGTTTCCACAACTGCATCGTACCATGACCAGCTGTCAAGAGCAGCTGTTGTATTTGACAGGTAATCGGATTTTCTTGATATCCTGTCGTTTGTACCCCTGATATCATAAGTAAAAACAGTTGATTTTGAACCTTCAACCAGGAAACCTCCTGTAGGTTTTGTCAGGTTAAATGTTGCGCCTGCAATATCAACTGTCTGTGATCCGTCAGAACCCTGGTTCTGAATAGCATAAGCCGGAGCAGCACCCAGTGAGTTGTAATCAATGTCAAAGTACTCATCTTTAACGCTTGCGCCGTTAAGAGTAGCTATTTCCAGGTCCCAGTCCAGTTGCATGGTAGCAATACCTGTTAAGGCAGCCTGCACAACGCCGGCCAGCTGAGCATCGCCATCACATACTGTTATGTCAGTTCCGATGGTTGTACCCGGGACATTGGCAGTATAAGTTACCGATGGTGTAGCTATAACCTCTACATTCAATACGGTAACTGCTCCCTGGCAACCTCCCATGGCAACAGATGCTTCCTCATACACATTAACTTCAAAAGAACCTGTTCCAGCATCCCAGGTAATTGTTACGTAGGGGTCATTAACACTTGCATCATTAATGGTACCACCACTGGCACCATTAAATGTCCAGTTCCATTCGAAGTTAGCCGTTACAGCCCATCCGCCACCTGCATTATAGTTGGGGTGGTAATAAGTATCAGGCTCAACGTAAAACCCGGTTGTTGTACCGGTAGTCACCGAGTCAATTGCAGTCGGTGCAGTCTCATTAGCATCATACAGCACATAGTCAGCATCCTGAACCTGTGCATAAATAGCAGTTGCTACAAACATTGTAAAAACAATGCTTAGTCCAATTTTAAAAACATTTCTCTTTTTCATGATAAAAAATTTAAATTAAAACATAATAGTATTTGGTTCATTATTTTATATTACTTACATAATATATTCTTATTTTTTCGATTAATCATTTGATATTCATATATGTTACGGATCAAATTCATT
>CAZBUF010000131.1:0-3536 GCA_964495025.1 uncultured Bacteroidales bacterium
ATGAAGATTAAATTTTATGCTTCAGGATAATCAAAGATAATTTATTATTCGTTAATTGTTTTTTGCTATTGTCAGTATTTTAAACATTTAACAATTTAGCAATTTAACAGTTTAACAATTTAGCAATTTAACCATTTGACAATTTAACAATTTAACAATTTAGCAATTTAACCATTTAACAATTTAGCAATTTAACAGTTTAACAATTTAGCAATTTAACAGTTTAACAATTTAGCAATTTAACAATTTAGAAATTTAACCATTTGACAATTTAACAGCTTAGCAATTCAGCAATTTAACCATTTGAAATTTGAGATTTGAGATTTATTTGTGATTTGGAGCTTGAGATTTGTTATTCGTTATTCATTTTTCGTAATGTCAGCAATTTAGCCATTAAACAATTTAACCATTTAACAATTTGAAATTTGAGATTTGTAATTTATTTGTTATTTGGGAATTGAAATTTGTAATTTATGTTTTTCTGTATCGCAGAAAAAACATTGCGATCCCGGAGAGGATGACAAGTTCTCCGGCCCAGAACAACAGCCAGTTAAATGATACAGGAATATATTCCTTAGCAGCTTCAAATAACAGTTCTTTATTGGCCGGATCAAATAATTCAACAAATGATAAATGCCGGAGAATATATTTTGAATAGTCCCACGACCATGAAATGATCATAATCAATGAACCGGCAATAAGCAGCGCCCATTCCTTCCATTTAATTACTACGGTTATGCTTTTTGTCCTGAAATAAATTATAAATCCGGCAAGCAGGATCATGGTCAGCGAAGCAATAACAGGAGTAATAACAGGACCTACCCATGTTACGGGGACAAGAAACAGGATATCCCAGGTCATTAATGTTTCGGGCCATCCAAGCAATATCTTGAGAAATACATAATAGAAAATATCCCAGACTGCAAAACAATATAAGAACCAGGCAAATTTTTCGCTATAAGTCTTTCCGGATATCAGAGCAATGCCCAAAAGCATAATTATTGTGGCAATCTCGCGAAATACTTCGGTCATTATTATATGGCTGTCAGCAGTGGCAAGAGGAAAGCTGAATCCTTCGGGGTACATCAAAGCTCTGAGGTATACAACAACAGCACTTTCAAGATATGCCATTGCGATACCGAAAATCGAGACCCAAATTAATGTTCTGATGTATGATGATGTTTTCACCGTCGACCGCTAAATGTATGATTATTATCTAACGTGTTTAAACATGAATTTATTATTCAGAAGAGCATTCCGAATCTTAATCCAAATACGGGAAGCACCCCTGTATAGCCGAATGAAGTAATATTCTCATCAAAATTGCGGGTGGAATATTCAGAGGCATCAATAATACTATATCTCAGCCCTGCACCCATATATATGTCGATAAAAAATCTGTCAGTAAGATTCATCTGGTAACCGAACATAATATTGGGGCCAAACTTATCGATAACTGTTTCATTTTCAAGGAGCGCATAAGCCATGGCCTCAAGATCATCGTCATAGTTGATCGTTCCCCAGCCGTACTCAAGGTATTCAATGCAGGTGTGTAAATAATATAAGCCATAGCTGAAATAAAGTCCTTCAGGGTAGCTTTCTGTTTTCAGAAATATCCTGTGGTGAAGTTCCAGCCCGAAGCCATACATTTTTTCATAATAATACTCCTCGTTACTTTCAAAAAAACGTACATCATCCTCAAAAGGGCCGGCATACCTGTGATCAAGATAAACCTGCGGGGCTATGACAAGCCAGTTGCATGATTTTTTTAACCTGATGTCAAAATCGACCCTTAGTCCGTGTTCTGCCATATGCTGGGGTACCCATGAGACGCAATAATCATATATACTATCCTGTGTTCTGGCAGTTACTGATATCAGGGCAATTATCAGCGGCAGGGCGCATTTTTTCAGCATATTATTTTACTTTACCGTATTGAAAATATTATTTAAAAATAATCAATATTTCAAATAACTAATTAACAGAATTAATTTACCGGTATTGTGCTCAGCAACGATAAAGAATTATTTAAATATGAATACTGGTATAAGCCGTCACTTCCTGTCATAATAAGAAGATCATCATATGGAATAACATCATATGCATTTATGCCGGAAAAGTGATCCAGCAGGTCAATATTATAAATATCGCTTATATCATATACTTTAAGTCCGTCATCACATATAAACAGTAAATTGCCGTCAACACCCAATCCCCTCGGGCCGGTCATCGGATAATCCTTTAAAAACCTGGGGCTGGTGAGATCAGAAATATCGATTATCTGAAGCATGTTATTGCTATGTCCGCACCAGGTATTCCCTGAATTAAGTGTGACATAGGCATAGTTCCCCTGGACAACCACCGGATCGCAGCTGTAAACATGTTCATAACGGGACAGTTTTACAGGATTTTCAGGATCAGTGATATCATATATATACATACCCGCCTGTGATCCGATAAAGAGGTCTTCACCCCGCGGGAAGATCGTCTCTATTCCGAATCCTATATTTATGCTGTCAGTATATTGAGGGCTTCCCGGTTCAGAGATATCAAACAGTTTCAGATCATTTTCAGTAACGGTGTAAAGGTGATCCCCGGAAACTGCAAATCTGGCCATTGAGCCGCCCTTACCTCCACCGGAAGCATCCGCAGAGATTCCCGAGTCAGTATAAGCCTGCTCACAGGAATATATTACGGCTATAAGAAAAAGGAGATATATAATGTACTTAACTGCTTTCATGATCATATGTTTTATTTTTTTTCCCATCCGACAATTATCGTGTTTTCAGGTCTGTTGTCTGTTATATACGGGTAATAATAATTATTGTCAGGTGATATGATTTCAGGAAAAACATTTTTTATTCTGCTGCTGACTGTAATATTATTTATTTCGGAAAGATCAATTGCTACCAGGTCAACAGCATTATCTGCATAGAGGGTCTGTCCCTTTACTGCCATATCGATGCATCCGGGGACGCGTATAAAACCGGTATTCACAGGATTTTCGGGGTCCTGGTTATTGATAATATGGATACCCTTGTATTTCTCATTGATGAAAATATAATTGTCTTTCAGGTAGATTTTTCCCGGTTGCTTCAGCTCTCTTGCAGGCAATAAATCAATAGAGCTTTCAAGCACTTCGCGGGTCATAAGCACTGGTGTGTAAGTATACTCCTGCTCATCAACGATATGATAGCTGCTGAATAAAATAACTATACAGACAGAAATTAGGGCACTTTTCATTTTGTTTTCAGGTTTGTGTTAGCATAAAAGAAAAAAGATGTCATTTATCCGGATGAAAAATATATTAAAAAGTTGCGTTAAGATAATTTTATGAAATATAATAAAACAGATGCAATAGTTTTATATATTTTAGTAATTAAATCTGTTAGCTTATGAAGTTTAAAATCGTATCGGATTACATGCCAACGGGAGATCAGCCTGAGGCTATAGAACAGCTTACAGATGGATTAAAACAGGGCCTTCCGTTTCAGACGCTTTTAGGAGTAACGGGTTCAGGAAAGACCTTTACTATT
>CAZBUF010000132.1:0-5654 GCA_964495025.1 uncultured Bacteroidales bacterium
TCCTCTTTTCAGGTATTCTTCAGAGGATAATTGAGCATAAACATGGCTGAAAGTAAAACCAATAATTATCACTAAACATATCTTATTACGCATAATTGTATATTATTTTTAGTATTTCACCGGTATTATTATTAGGAATAGCTACCTGTTGTTCATTCTCTGCCGTTGCTGAATCGTCCTTCTTCTTTGCTGTATCATCTGCTGCTGAAGCCTTCTTTGCTTTGCTGATCTAATCATCATCATGTTTCTTTTGCGTTGCTGCACCTGTTTCCTGTTAATCATTGCTTTCCTGTACCTTATCATGGCCTGGTGCCTGACCTGAATCATCTTCTGTTCGTTATTCCCGATCCTGATCATAGAATAATCCCTGCTGTTCGGCCGTATAGCAATATTTGTTTTGTCCACCACGGCATTTTCGTCAGATATCTGTTCCTGAGAGAATAAAAGTGTTAGTCCCAGTAAACCCATACATATTAATAATATTCGTTTCATCCGCTTAAATTTTTTTATTTTTTCTTTTGGTTGTTAGACTGATTAACTTAATGAGGGTTTAATCAGCTGTAAAATTATTTTTATAAAATTAAAAAATTTAAGGACATTTACTTTTTATATTTACGATTTACTTAACTTCATAAAAAAAAGCCTGGCTTAAAAATTCATAACCGGATCTATGGGTCTATTCACCAATATTGAACAAAGGATAAAACAACTTAGGCAAGTATTAAATGAGCATAATCACAGATACTATGTATTAAACCAACCCTCTGTAAGTGATTTGGAGTATGATCAGTTAATGAAAGAACTGATTGATCTTGAAGCGGCAAATCCCGGATTTGCTGATCCGGCTTCTCCTTCGCAGCGTATCGGAGATGACAGAAACAGGGAGTTTGAACAGGTGAAGCACAGTTACCCGATGCTCTCATTAAATAATACATATTCAAAAGAAGAGATCATTGAATTTGAAAACAGAACAGGCAAACTGATAACCGGTAATTATGATTATGTGTGCGAACTTAAGTACGATGGAGCCTCAATAAGTCTCACTTATGAAAACGGCCGGCTGGTTCGCGCAGTTACAAGAGGTGATGGAGTTGCAGGTGACAATGTCATTTCAAATGTAAAAACAATAAGAAGCATTCCTTTGGTTCTTACAGGCAGTGATTATCCTGATCTCTTTGAGATAAGAGGAGAAATATTTTTACCTCATGAAGGTTTTGATAATATGAACAGGGAGAGGGAAGAAGCGGGCGAATTGCCATTTGCAAATCCTCGTAATGCAGCCTCAGGTACACTTAAGATCCAAAATTCAACCCTTGTTGCAAAGAGGCCGCTTGATTGTATTTTATACTATTTACCGGGGGAAAACCTGCCTTTCCGTTCACATTTTGAAAATTTGCAGAAGGCAAAGGAATGGGGATTTAAGATATCCGAACATATAAAAAAATGTCCGTCAATTAACCATGTTTTTGATTATATTGATTTTTGGGAGAATGAACGGAAGAACCTGCCATATGATATTGACGGGATAGTAATAAAGATCAATTCATATGAGCAACAGGTTGCCCTTGGCTATACCGCCAAATCACCCAGATGGGCAATTGCCTATAAATATAAGGCTGAACAGGCTGATACAAAATTGTTATCCATTGATTATCAGGTTGGCAGGACAGGTGCAATTACCCCTGTGGCAAACCTTGAACCTGTGCAGTTGGCGGGCACAGTGGTTAAGCGGGCTTCATTGCATAATGCAGATCAGATTGCCCTGCTCGATTTAAGAATAAAAGATGACGTAATTATTGAGAAGGGTGGTGAAATAATTCCTAAAGTTGTTGGAGTTAACAAGCAAAGCAGAACTTCTGATTCCGTGCCTGTTGAATATATAGAATATTGCCCTGAATGCGGAACGAAACTTGTTCGCAGCGAAGGGGAAGCAAAACATTACTGTCCCAATGAGAATGAGTGCCCGCCTCAAATAAAAGGTAAAATTGAGCATTTTGTAAGCAGGAGGGCAATGGATATAGGATTGGCTGAAGCAACCATTGAACAACTATACAACAACGGGCTTGTGAAAAATGCGTCTGACATGTTTTACCTGACCAGGGATCAGTTGGTTAATGTCGAGCGTTTCGCTGATAAATCTGCGGAGAACCTAGTAAAAAGTATTGAAAACTGCAAAAAAGTACCTTTTGACAGGGTTTTGTATGCACTGGGAATCAGATACGCCGGCGAGACAGTCGCCAAAAAACTGGCACATCATTTCAGATCAATCGATAAGCTTGCAGCTGCAGACTATGATGATCTTATTACTGTTGACGAAATAGGTGATACAATAGCTTTAAGCATAATCAGTTATTTTAAGGATGAAAAGAATTTAATGCTCATTGAGAAGTTAAGGCAGGCAGGAGTGAGGTTTGAAATGGAAGATGAACCTGAAAAACATGTAACAGACATATTACAGGGGAAATCAATTATTATCTCAGGAGTTTTTGAGAATTTTTCACGTGATGAATTAAAAGAACTCATAGAGAAAAACGGGGGAAGGAATGTGGGATCTGTCTCAGCAAAGACGGATTATCTGCTTGCAGGTGATAAAACAGGCCCTTCAAAGCTTGAAAAAGCACAAAAGCTAAATATTAAGATTATTTCCGAAGATGAATTTCTTGAATTAATAAATTTCAGGACTCAATAGTCTGACGAACGGTTTGAATCGGTGGTGTTTTTTTGAACTTTGAGTTATGTGGGTTTATCTCATTTAAAGTATTAGTTTTATCTGTCTAAATTTTTTATTATTGTACAATAAATTGAATTAAAGTCCGGTCTGGTAAAAATGTTTAATGACACAAAGGCATATTTTGGACGTAAAGTCCTGGAAAGAAAGCTAAGAAATCGTAAAAGGACTATAAAAGTCTGCAATATTTCGGATGCAAAAAAGATTGGTATTATTTTTAATGCAACTCACCTTGTTAGTTTTGAGATAATTAGAAATTTCATAAAAAATCTTTCCGTTAAAAATGTGAATGTAACGGCCATGGGGTACGTTCATAGTAAAAAGCTAATTGATCATTACCTTTACAGGAAGGGATTCAGCTTTTTCACAAAAGGCAATTTAAACTGGTACAATAAACCTGTTAAGGATACTATTGACGATTTTATTAAGAAACCGTTTGACATACTTATTAATTTATGTCTTGAGAATTATTATCCTATTCAATATATAGTTGCATTGTCCGCTTCCTCCTTTAAAGTTGGAAAATACATTGAAGAGCCTCAGTATCTCGATTTTATGATAGATATTGAAAAAGAAAAGCAGATAATGAAGGATTTGAAAAAAGAAGTCAGCAATGACAGGAAGCCTGATGAAAATAATTCAGACATTGAAAAGGATATTAATAAGAAGGTGGAAATTGAACTTCAGTTGAATTTTCTGTTAGATCAGCTAATATATTATCTGTCAATTATCAAAAGAGCATAAATTATGACACAGCAAAAATTTTCAGGAACAGGTGTGGCAATAATAACACCATTCAGAAATGACGGTAGTATTGATTTCAAATCCTTAGGAAAGTTGATTGAGCATATAATAAGCAATGGTGTAGATTATATCGTTGCTCTTGGTACTACGGGTGAGTGTGTCACACTTTCAAAAGATGAAAAGCAGGCAGTAGTAAGTTATGTTGTTGAAGTAGTAAACAACAGAGTGCCTGTTGTTGCAGGCATGGGTGGAAATAATACACAGGAAATCCTGAATAGCATCAACGCTAATGGTTTTGATAATATTGATGCTATTCTGTCAATTACACCTTATTACAACAAGCCATCGCAGTCAGGATTATACCGGCATTTTAAGTTAATTGCAGCTGCAAGCCGTGTTCCTGTGATAATTTATAATGTACCGGGAAGAACCGGCACGAATATTTCAGCAGAAACGACTATTAAGCTGGCCAGGGATGTTAAAAACGTCATTGCAGTTAAGGAAGCATCAGGAAATATGGGGCAAATAATGCAGATCATCAGGAACAAATCTGCTAACTTCAGCGTAATCTCAGGAGATGATGCATTAACACTGCCGATGATAGCTGTTGGCTGCACAGGAGCAATTTCCGTAGTTGCCAACGCTTTTCCTCTGGAGTTTTCCTCAATGGTTAATCATGCTCTGAAGGGTGATATGAATAAAGCTGGCGAACTACATTATAAATTACTGGATATTATGGGTGCCCTGTTTGAAGAAGGCAGCCCTTCCGGTGTGAAGGCAGCCCTTGATATACTTAAGATCTGCCCGAATAATCTCAGGCTTCCGCTCGTACCTGTCAGTGATAACCTTTATAAAAGAATAGCTGATATCATTAAGAAGCTAAAGTAAAAACACATCTTCAAAAGGGCCGGAAGTAATTATGCCTGTGCTGCAAGGCCCGTTCGTCCGTGGCAGTATTTATATTTTTTACCACTGCCACAGGGGCATGGTTCATTTCTTCCAATCTTCTTCTCAACCCTTACCGGTTGAACTCTTTGCTGCTGCTTCTGTTGTTGTGATTGATTCTCGTCATATGATGACTGGAACTCACTCTTGCTGGCTTCAAGCTCACTATAATCAAGCCTTTTCTGACTTTGTCCCTTTTTTACTTCACTCGGATCACTGATCGGTATACGGCCTCTCATCAACACACCAACAACGTGCTTGTTTACATTGTCAATCATTGAACGGAACAACTCATATGATTCGAATTTATAAATCAACAAAGGATCTTTCTGCTCATATGCGGCATTCTGAACAGACTGTTTCAGGTCATCCAGCTCACGAAGGTTTTCTTTCCAGAACTCATCAATTGTTGCCAGTACAATAGATTTTTCATAAGAACGCGCCAGTTCGGCACCTTCGCTGTTATACGATTTTTCCAGGTTGGTTAAAATGTGGTATATCTTTGTCCCGTCAGTGATTGGAACAACAATATTCTCATATATCTGCGACTGTTTTTCATAAACATCCTTGATGACCGGGTATGCCTGCTTTGCTATTATCTCCTGTTTTCTTCGATATGATTCCATGATGGAAGAGTAAAGTTTTTCAATGACGTCATCAGCTCCCAGCTTCAGATAATCAGATTCCTTAACCGGTGGTTCAACAGAGAGGTTCCTTAATATTTCAAAATTGAATTCTTCAAAATCCACATTTCCATGAAATTCATTTACAATACTCTCGCTGACATCATACATGATATTTGCAATATCAATCTGGATCCTTTCTCCGAAGAGGGCGTGCTTTCTTTTTGTATATATAACTTCACGCTGGGAATTCATCACATCGTCATATTCAAGCAGTCTTTTTCTGATCCCAAAATTATTCTCTTCAACCTTTTTCTGAGCCCTTTCAATTGAACGGGAGATCATGGTATGCTGTATCACTTCACCTTCTTTCAAACCCATTCTGTCCATAAGGTTGGCTATTCTGTCAGAGCCGAACAGCCTCATAAGATCGTCTTCCAGTGAAACGTAAAATTGTGATGATCCGGGATCGCCCTGCCGTCCCGAACGTCCACGAAGCTGCCTGTCAACTCTTCTCGATTCATGTCTTTCCGTACCAATTATCGCTAATCCTCCGGCTTTTACAACATCTTCGGTTAACTTAATATCCGTACCGCGGCCAGCCATGTTCGTAG
>CAZBUF010000133.1:0-4945 GCA_964495025.1 uncultured Bacteroidales bacterium
TCAAAAATAAAAATTTTTTTTAAATATTATGTATATATAGTATTTATAATCAACAAAATTGTAAATTACATTCAGATAGGTTGATAATTAGAAAAATAACACTTACTTTGTAAAGCTTTAAATATCTTACTTTTATAATTAATAAGGTTCTTTAAAATAATGATAAGCAGAAGGATATTAAGAATCAAAATATTACAGTTAATATACGCTTATTACAAATCTCCGGGTTCTCAGATCAATAAGTCTGAAAAGGAATTGTTCTTCAGTATTCAGAAAACCTATGACCTTTACCATTATTTGCTTCTTCTCATTGTTAATATCGCTGATTATGCATTAACACGTATAGAGCTGGCAAAGAATAAAAAAATACCTACCCACGAGGACCTGCATCCAAATACCAAATTCGTAAGTAACAAATTAATAACACAGTTAAGACAAAACCTTCAACTTAACAAATACCTGAAAAATAATAAGCTTAGCTGGGTGAACTACCCTGAATTGATCAAAAACCTCTATGATAAGATAAAAAGCTCCGAACACTACATGGAATATATGAGTGGGCCGGAAAGAACATATGAAGAGGACAAAAAGTTAATTATCAAAATATTTGCTTCAGATATTGCTTTTTTTGAAAACCTTTATCAAAATCTTGAGGAACAGAGTATTTTCTGGAACGATGAGGTTGAATATGTTATAAGCATCATCATTAAAACAATAAAGAGTTTTGATGAGAACAAAGGTAAATCGGCAAAACTGCTTCCCCTTTATAAAAATGAAGAGGACATCGCGTATGTGAAAAGACTGTTCAGAAACACAATCCTGAATGCGGAAGAATACCGTAAATATATTAAAGAATATGCGAAGAACTGGGAACTGGAACGTATCGCTTTTATTGATATCATTATTATGCAAATGGCTATTGCAGAAGTTATTGAATTTGACTCAATACCTGTAAAAGTTACATTTAATGAATATCTTGAAATAGCGAAGTTTTACAGCACAAGCAAAAGCAGCGTCTTTATCAACGGTTTACTGGACAAGATTATCACTCACCTCAAAGAAACAAATAAAATAAAGAAAAGTGGCAGAGGACTGATAGGTGATAACTAGCGGCGTGTTTTTACAACATTTTACTCTTTTATAACTCCAATTGACTTGTGGTTCTGATAATTTTATTATTACTTTGCAGGCTGTCTTTAATCTGAGTATAAAACAACATTTGTTAAAGAGGCAATTTTTTATAAATAATTATTAATTATTAAAACAAATAATATGACTAATCTGATGAATATTATTCTTATGACACCACCAAAAGAAGGCCAGAGCCCGATAACTTCCCTGCTGCCATTGTTATTAATTATCGTTGTTTTTTATTTATTCATGATCAGGCCACAGGTCAGAAAGCAGAAAGACCTGAAAAATTTCAGGGAATCACTGAAAAAAGGAGACAGGATCATTACCACAGGTGGCATATATGGAAAAATAAATAACATATCTGAGAATATTATTACAGTTGATGCCGGTAATAACATAATCTTTAAGGTTGATAAAAGTGCAGTTTTGAAAGATCCGACTGATCTTCCTGCCCAGAAATAGACCGATATGTATCGCATTTACGAGTTTAAGGCATAATTTTTAATACTTTGAACTCTTTATAATTTTGAGCAAACGAAGACAATATATAAGAAATCTTCTTACTATTCTGGAGGAACTGCCGGAAAAACTAAAAATTTTCAGGGAAAAATATCAGCAGAAAATAATATTATTCCTATTTTTTGTGGTCATCGCAATAATCTTCTGGTTAATAAGATCATTAAACCTGGAGTACGAGGCAGATATTCTATACCCTGTGAAATATGGTGATTTTCCTGAAAATAAGGTACTGGTTAATAAACTCCCCGAAAGATTAAAACTCAGAGTAAAGGCCGAAGGTTTTACAATTTTAAAACATAAATATACTTACATTCTCAGTCCTTTGAAATTTAATGTCAGTTCATATTCACTTAATACCATTGACTCCGATTCAGCATATATACTGACAAAAACAGCCACTCAGACTTTATCAAATGAGCTTGAGGATATAATAATATTAAGTATCTCACCTGACACCCTGTTTTTTCATTTTACAGACATGATCACCAGGAAGGTTGAGATTAAATATAATATTGTAGGTTATCCCGGTATTTTTGCAAAACAGTATATGTTAAACGGAAACATATACTCTGTTCCCGACAGTATAATAATCTCAGGGCCCTCCAATATTATTGACACCCTGAATTACGTTTGCACGGAACCAATTACTCTTTATAATTTAAGTGATAGCGTTCAAAAATCATATCAGCTTGAGAAAATTGACCATGTGACCCTCTCCCGTAAAAAGGTAAAACTTACTGTACCTGTGGATAAATTTACCGAGCTGAGTTATTTAGTAGCCATACAAAACATTAATCTCCCTGATTCCCTGGTTCTTAAGACCTTCCCCAATTCGGTCAGAATAACATACAGAATTGCCTTAAGTTATTATAATAAAGTCAGGCCCGAAATGTTTCAACCTTATGTTGACTTCAGTGAAGTTGATTCGTCAATGAAT
The DNA here is from genome assembly GCA_964495025.1 of uncultured Bacteroidales bacterium. Classification (GTDB taxonomy): domain Bacteria; phylum Bacteroidota; class Bacteroidia; order Bacteroidales; family UBA10428. The sequence goes on from CAZBUF010000133.1 coordinate 2,591, forward strand.
TCAAAACTTAAGGTTTTTCTTAATGATATTCCTTCATTTGTCCATTCCGTTGCCTTATATCCTTCATCGGTAGAATTTCTAATTGAAAAACAATGATAAAGGCAGGGATCACCGGTGGTATAGGAAGCGGGAAATCAATAGTTTGCAGGGTGTTCAAATTACTGGGCGTTCCCGTATATAATGCGGATACAGGAGCAAAGATCCTTTCCGACACTGATGTGGAGATCAAAAATGAACTTATTAAATTATTCGGAAATGATATTTATAATGGCCATATCCTGAACAGGAAATTATTTTCGGAGATAATTTTCAATGATGACAAAGCACTGAAAAATACAAATAAGATATTCCATCACAGGGTAAAGGAACATTTCAGGATGTGGTCGGAACCATACATCAACAGCCCGTACATACTTATGGAAGCGGCAATACTGTTTGAAAGCGGCACATACAAATTGCTGGATAAAATAATTACTGTAAGCGCTCCGGAAAAATTAAGAATATCAAGGGTATTAAGTAAAGAAAGCTTTAACAAGCAGATAATAAATAATATAATAAAGAGCCAACTTACGGAAGAAGAAAAAATCAAACAGTCAGATTATGTTATTTATAATGACAATAAAACCTTAATTTTGCCTCAGATCCTGGAAATACATCAGAAACTGATTAGCATAAGCAAAGACTGATTAACTGAAAAATTAAATAATATTTCATGGGAAAGTTTGGAAAATGGATAGGAGCAGGACTGGGTTGGGCCTTTGGCGGCCCCCTGGGAGCTATTCTCGGATTTGCATTCGGTTCATTCATAGATGCCGCCAACGTTGAAGTAATAAACGGTAACCGTAAAACCACACAAGGTGATTTTGCCGGGAGTCTTCTTGTACTGGTCGCTGCAGTTATGAAAGCTGACGGAAAGGTGTTGCGTTCAGAATTAGATTATGTAAAGAAATACTTTGTCCAGGCATTTGGCGCCGATTCAGCAACTGAAGCATTGAAAATCCTCAGGGATATTTTAAAACAACCGATCCCTGTGAGGGATGTAAGTGTTCAGATTAAACAGAGAATGGACTATGCATCCAGACTTCAGCTTCTGCATCTTTTATTTGGTGTTGCCAACGCTGACGGACAGATCGACCGGGCAGAACTTAAACTTATTGAGGAGATCTCATATTATCTGGGTATAAGCTCTGCAGATATTGGTTCTGTGAAAAATATGTTTATTAAATCAACAGATTCTGCCTACAGAATTCTCGGGGTTGAAAAAAATATTTCAAATGAAGAGTTGAAAAAAACATACAGAAAGCTTGCAATTAAATATCATCCGGATAAAGTGACCTATCTTGGTGAAGATATCAGGAAAAAGGCCAAGGAAAAGTTTCAGAAAATAAATGAAGCATATGAGTCAATAAAAAAGGAAAGAGGTATAACATGAAAATTTTCCGGACCTTACCTTACAAATTGAAAAGAAATAAATTAAACTTTCATCATCATATTATATCTGTATTGTAATAAATATTAAATTTACATGCAAATTTCAATAATTATTTGGCTATGGACTTAAAAGATATTTTAGCTATTTCAGGACAGAGCGGATTATTTAAATTCATTTCTCAGGGCAGAAACGGTATTATTGTTGAATCATTTGCTGACAAAAAGCGATCCTGCATATATTCAACACAAAAGGTGAACGCTCTTGTTGATATTGCAATATATACTGATGATAAAGAAATACCTTTGTCCGATATTTTCAGGAGCATCCACGAAAAGGAAACCGGAGGTGAAGCGGTAAGCAGTAAATCATCGCCTGAAGAATTAAAGAAGTATATGGCGGAAATTTTACCTGATTACAACAGGGAAAGAGTATATGTGTCGGATATAAAAAAGGTTGTTGGCTGGTATAATACACTTCATAAGCTAAAATTATTGAAATTTGACAAGGAAGAGGATGAAAAGAAGGAAGATAAAGCAGCAGGCATAAAAGAAGGAAAGGCAGAAGATACAAAGGCAAATGTTAAAAAAGCAAAAGATGAGGTAGTTAAAAAACCCAGGGAAGTAATTAAAAGTGCAAAGATGCAGGCCAAGTCGGAGCCAAAGAATATAACCAAAGATGTCAAAAGAGTGACCCCGCCAAAGACAGGAAACAGATAGTTTATCTCTATTCCCTTTAAATACTTAGTGACTCCGGAGGGATTCGAACCCACGACCCACGGCTTAGAAGGCCGTTGCTCTATCCAACTGAGCTACGGAGCCATTTATAAAATTAAAATCCCTGAATAATCGCCGGTTATTAACCGTAATAAAGTCAGGTTTCTGCTTTTTTTCAGGCTGCAAAAATAAAAAAATAAATTTTATGAT
>CAZBUF010000134.1:0-9644 GCA_964495025.1 uncultured Bacteroidales bacterium
AAATTCTACCTAGAGCGTTAATTAATAATCCATTCAATATAAAGATCATTTTATGTACTTCTATGTAGATACTCTGTTTTCATATGATTATGTCATCATACCATATACAGCATATAGTGTCAACTGCATGCACCTACTTAAATTAAGTTTTATTATTACCTGGTATAGCATTAAAATGTTTTGGATTTGTAGTAAATGTATATAGTTCTTTATCAGACAATTTTATATTGAAAAACAGGCCAAAAATAAACTTAGTATTCAAATTTTAAAAATTAATAATAATAAATTATCAGATTTGTGTAATCTTCCTGCAGCCTTCCCTTTTTTAGGACATAGCTAATTTAGGCTACAATTATAGCTGACCCCTCCCATTATTTCGGACAGGTTAAAAGTAGAGATTCCGGACTTATTTTTTGAACATGAACCAAGAATAAATAAAATAATAATAAATAGCAGTAACGTTTTTGCGCAAAATTTTGTAATAGGAAAATGTGATATACCAATTTTAACTGTTTTATTGTATGGCAGCATAGTAAATCCTGTTATTTTTCCAGATGTAATTATTGTCTTGTTTATAAATATCATTATTTTCAGGCCTTATTAGTAACTCATCTATAATAATTTCATTGTTTCTCAGGTTTTCATTCCAAAGAGTTATTTTTATTTTGTCTGTTGGATTATTCAGTTTAAATTTATATTCTACAAGAGCCCAGTCATCATCTATTATTTTCAATAATTTAAATATTTGTTTATAATCCGTTTTGTATAAAACATTGCTTGAATCATAAAAAGCTATTTCTATAGTAGTTCTGGGGTATAGATCCGTTTTTAAGTTTCCAAACCAGAATGATATTACATATGATTCAGTTGTGTTATAGTTTGGAATGCCATCAAAGAAAATCGTATTAAATGTATTCATTGTACCGGAATAACATCCTGATCCATAATAAGCATTTTTAGATTTTACGTTTTCAAAATCATTATAAAAAAAGTTCTCAATAGCGTCTTCTGTTTGAAAGCCTTTTACATCAGAAAGAGTAGCGCATTTAAATTCACTTATTTTTTTATAATATATTGAATCAAATAATCCTCTGAATCTATCAAAGCTAATATCATATATATCATAAGCTTTTATGGAGTCTATTTTTTGTGAATGTTTAATTATTTGTAGTTCACTTTCAGATAACTGTTCACATTTGCCTGCTATTATCAGAAACGATTTTGTGTTTTTAAAATCGCTAAATATCGATGGCAAACGATAAGGTTCGAGCATAAGATTATAAGATTTATAAGTTTGGCTTAATGAAGTGCGACTTAACATTACACCGGTTGTCGGCAATCCTGTTTTTAATGATGTAATAAAGATTGATTTAGCTATATCACATTGATTATTAATCCATATATTTTCAGAACCAATATGAAAATATGGGATTGGGATTATTGCCTGATAATCATCAGGATTAATCTTATTGATCCATTGATTTTCCGGTAAATTGTTATTCACATCCAAAAGAATTTCAATTCTGTTGTTAAGCCTCTTACCTTTTGTTTTTACATTTAACCATGCATCGTAAAATAAAAATAGCATGCAAAGGGCAACCAGTATTCCGGCAAATACTTTTCTTTTAGTAGTATTAAACCAGTTCCATAGCCAGTATATTGTTACTATATTTATTACATAAAAAAACAGCCATGAAAAACGTGCGATACCACGCATTTGTTTTAGAGGACCTACATAATCCAGTAAGAATTCGAGACCAAATACATATGGAATCCCAAATGAATATAACAAAGCAAGGAATGAAGCCCATAAAAAGATGTTTAACATTTTGTCATTAGCTATATTCAGGATACTCTTAAAATTATTACCAAAAATATTTTTTACAAAACGTCCTATAAAAATAAAAGATCCTATTGTGCCTATAAGTCCGACATAGGCAATACCTTCCCAATTAATGTATTTAAAATTACTTAGTTTATAAAGAAATTTACCGTATGGTTTTCCCAAAGGCAGAAATACGCTTTCGGGAAAGGCTCTATAATATAGAATTCCCCAGGGATTTGCTGTACGATCAGTAATACTGTCATAAAGATATATAAACTGAATAATTAAGAAAGGAAGTAAAAGCTGCACGAATAAATGAATAAGGGAATGCCATATTTTTTCTTTTTTGTAGTTTTTTATTATACTGTATCCCCAGTAGAAAACAATGAGAATCCCAAAAAATGCATAGTAATAGAAATGTGTCAATGCTCCAATAAAAACAACAAGACTAATTATTATGGAATACTTAAATTGATGTTTTTTCTCGAAACATGCTAACAGATAAAGCATAAGAGGTATGGCACAAACATAGCTAAGTGTAAAATGACCTACAAACCTGTTCAATTGAGGTGATAAAAATCCTATAGCCAATGCAGCAGGTATAGCTATAATTCCCGGGACATTAATTTTTTTAAAAAAAAGAAACAAGAAAATTGGAGTTAGTATTATTGAGAATAACATAAGAAAGTTGATAATACCGATTGTATAGTGAGAAATATCAATAAGATTATTACTTATTAATTTAATGGTATTTGATATTATAGGCTGACAATCAGTGAAGAATACAATTTCACCATAAGGATAATTCATTGCCTGTGAATGCAAATAGCCTGTGTCATAATATATATGGTATTGTGAAGTATAATAACTTTTCAGGCCATCGCCATTAGTGGCGAAAAATGTGCTGTTTAGTGAATTAAGTAGGTTACCATAAAAAATATAAAAAACAACTATAGCAAAAAAAATTGTTATTAGTAATCCTGATTGTTTTGGATATTTTTTTAGCATTCGGATTCATAATTTTAGTGCAGGTCTGTAGTATTTGGTTTATTTGCTTTAATAGCAATATTAAGCATTAAGGGCCCCAAAGATTTACTATAATGGTGAAAAAAATTGAGGATGGGATAAGTAAATTTGAATACAAATGGAAATAAGTGTATGCCTTGCATAGTTATATTTTCAAATCCTGTTTTTTTTACTTTTTTCTTTAATTGTCGTCGGCTTACCCAGTTTTCATAACCATCATAAGGACGTAATTTTAGTTTGTTTGCCAGCCAGATAGAAAAAAACCATATTTTATTTGGTGTTGTGACAACCATTGTACCTCCGGGTTTCATGACTCTATATATTTCATCGATAGCTTTAAGTGGTTCCGGAGTGTGTTCAATTACTTCACTTGAAACAACAAAGTCAAAAGTGTTGTTTTCAAAAGGGAGATTAAGTATTGAACCTACTATTTTACGGCTATTACATTTTTTTGCTACCTGTTTGAGCAAATTTTCTCCTAAATCCATCGAAGTCACAATAGCGCCTCTTTCAACAGCTCTTTTACTGAAATATCCGGTTCCACATCCGGCATCTAATAAATTTTTATTACTTATATCTTCAGTCAATAGTTCATTAAAGACAACATCCAGACGCTTTTTAGTATCATACATATTCATTTTCAGGTCAAATTCTTCAGCAAATGATTCATAAAAATACATTTTACCCTTGCCGTCTTTCCTTATATTATTTCGTTTCATTTCTTTTTTAAAATTCATCAGTCTTTTCTTTAATGAAATATATTGGCCGACCTTTTGATTCATTAAATATTCTGGCAATATATTCTCCAATAATTCCTATGCTAAGTAATTGAATACCTCCGATTATCAGAACAGAGATTAAAATTGATGCCCACCCCGGGCTTGAAGCACCACTATAATATTGTATTAATGCATATATGGCATAAATAAATCCAACAAAAAAAACAATTAATCCCAGGTAAAATGATAAACGCAGAGGCTTTGAAGAAAATGATGTGATACCATCAAGTGCAAAATGTGTCATTTTTTTAAAAGTGTATTTTGATTTTCCAATTAACCTTGATGGAGCATGATACTCAATAATTGTTTGTTTAAATCCCATCCAGCTTACAAGTCCCCTGGTAAACCTGTCTCTTTCACGTATTTTAATAAAAGCATTTATAGCTTTTCTATTCATGAGGCGGAAATCAGAAGACGAGGTTTCAATCTTTACATTGGACAGAATATTGATAAGTTCATAATAGCATTTAGATGAAAATTTTTTAAAGTAACCAATATTTTTTGAGTCTATTCTCTTTGTATTTATAATATCATAACCTTCTAAATACTTATTATACATCAATTTGATAACTTCCGGTGGATGTTGCAGGTCAGCATCCATAGTAATTACCACGCTACCAACTGAGCATTCGATCCCTGCCAGTAAAGCTACCTGATGGCCAAAGTTCCGTGAAAGAGATAATCCTTTAATAAATTCGTTTTCTTTACTTAGCTTTTTGATTAAATCAAAAGAATTATCTATACTGCCATCATCAACAAAAATGATTTCGTAATCTGTTTTTATCTCATTAATAACAGCTACTAACTTACTGTATAATAATTCAATGTTGTTTTCCTCATTATAAAGGGGAACAACAATACTTATATTTATTTCTTTTGCCATAAATCAGTCGTAAATATAATAATTAATAGCATATAAACTACAGAGACAAATTGTCATTATACTGCTGTTATTGAATTAATAACCATGCTTATGAATCCACACAGATTAACCGGAAAAGCTTTATAAGTACAGGTTATTCCCGCAAATACATAAGAAATCCGGGATGAAAAAAATTGCTTCAAAAAGATATAATGGCCCAGATTGCCAACGTTTATTAGGCGGTTACCCCTGAATATTTGTACCTGGTCATTTTCCCGGCAGATTATTAGAATATTGGTACTGGTTTTTATCTGACATGCTAATATATACTTTTATAAAATATATGAATTTTTTACAAAAGAACCAGTGTTAATATAAAATCTTTTTAAAGGCAAAATAATTTTAAAACTTATTACATTTGCAGGTATTAATAACCGGCAACAATTTGAAAAGAAAATTTGTTACAAACCTGGCACTCCTGCTTTTCCTGAATCTGTTAATCAAACCTTTTTATGCTTTCGGAATTGATGTTTCAGTACAGAATACAGTGGGGGCAACAGAATACGGGAAATATTTTATCCTGATAAATTTCTCTATCATTCTGCAGATTTTGCTTGATCTTGGACTTGAAAATTTTAACCGCCGGGAGATAGCCAGGCATAACAACCTGCTGGAGAAGTACCTTTCCAACATCATTACCCTTAAGTTAATCCTTGGACTGCTTTATTTCCTGATTAGCCTGTTACTGGGATATTACGTATTCAACTTTGGAAAGGATGAATTTAAGCTGCTTGCTGTATTACTGTTTAACCAGTTCCTGGCATGCTTCGTTTTATATTTCAGGGCAAATCTCGGAGGGTTGCACATGTTCAAGATAGATAGTATAATATCTGTGCTGGACAGGTTCCTTGTAATTATAATCATGGGAGTGTTATTATGGGGAAATGTTACAAAACAACCGTTTAAAATAGAGTGGTTTGTTTATTCACAAACATTCTCATACATGATAAGCGCTGTGGTCTCATTTACTATAATATTTAAAAAAGCCAGATATATAAAGCTGCGTTTTGATATTAAATATTTTTTTACCGTTTTAAAGCAATGTCTGCCGTATGCTTTGCTGATACTGTTAATGGCAATGTATATACGGATTGATACTGTTCTTTTAGGAAAACTTTTACCTGACGGAAAGGAACAGGCAGGTATTTATGCCCATAGCTACAGGATCATTGAAATTTTCTCAAATTACGGGTATTTATTTGCTATACTGCTACTCCCGATCTTTTCTAAGATGATAAAACAAAAAGAACCCGTTGAGCAACTTGCCCGGTTATCATATCTGTTGATAATTACACCTGCAATAATAGTATCAATAAGTTGTTTTTTATACAGGACTGAAATTATTGATCTGCTTTATGATGAGCATATTAAAACATCTGCCAGCGTTTTCGGGAAACTTATTTTCAGTTTCCTTGGGATGTGTACTACTTATATTTTCGGTACTTTACTTACAGCCAATGGAAAGCTAAAAACTCTGAATATTATTGCGGGAACGGGTGTTGCAATAAACGTCATTTTAAATATTATACTTATTCCACGATATGGTGTGCATGGCGCTGCAGTATCAAACATTTCAACGCAGGTATATATGGCTTTTACACAGATTGGTTTATCAACAAAGATTTTCGGATTTAAGATTAATTATAAGCTTATTGCGTTACTGGCAGTTTTTATAGTATTGCTTATTCTGTCAGGAAACTATATAAGATCTTTGCATATAAGCTGGATCCTGGGTTTTTGCATGGTTGCCCTTATTGGCATGATCCTGGGTTTTGTCACACGTCTTATAAATCTGAAAACATTATACCAGATAATCAGGTATGATAATAATATTTAGTAACTGATATTATTTTTTTTTTGCTGTCTTCTTTCGGGGGAATTAAGATTTTCATTAAAAATTTTCATTAATATATATTAGTTACGCCTTCAATTTTTTAAATTTAAGCTTCATTTCACACAAAAAAATACAAAAACATGAAGAATAGTCCTTTAAAATTAGCCGGAACCTGGATTACAGCCGTTCTGTTTCTTATATTTTCACAAGGCATTTTATCCCAGACTACTGTAAACCTTTCAGTAAGTCAGCCTCCGGAACTTGTTGCTGATGCAGGAAACGATGCTGCTATAAATGCAGGTAATAATATTGTTATTGGAGGTTCACCTACTGCATCCGGAGGTGTCAGCCCTTATTCATATTACTGGAACTGGGCATCATATATCAATAGCCGAACAATAGCAAATCCGGTTGCAACTCCTCCCGGGACACTGACTTTTAACGTTATTGTAAGCGATAATAACGGATGTACTGACTCCGACGAAGTTACAATTACTGTTATCGGCGGAACAGGATTAACTGAAATAAAGTCAGGTATAAGATTTAACATATTCCCTAATCCGACAAGTGGTTCATTCACAATTTGTATTGATAATATAACCAGAGACCAGGAACTGAAAATTGCAGTTATCAGCCTTTCAGGGCAGAGAGTTTATGAAGAGACATTTGCAGTTAAGGCAAGGTTTGAAGAGGAGATTAACATGTCATACTGGCCAAGAGGCTATTATATTATTTCAATTGACGGGGAATCAACACACCTGACAAAACAATTAATCCTTCACTAGTTAAATCAGTTTAATATGAAATATTTTAGCAGGTTTTTATTAGCGGCATTTATTCTTATCCTGACAGCCAGCAATATTTATTCACAATATGTGGTAATAAATACAAGCACTATACCATACGAAAATGATTCTGTGATATTACATATTAATGTTGCATACAGGGGTAGCATACACTGGGAAGTATCAAAAGATAATGACAGCTGGACGACAATAGCCGGTAATACATCGAACACTCTTTATATAAAGGTAGACAGTTCGGCATATTATCGTGCCGTAATAACCGAGGGGACATGTGATCCTGTTTATTCTGATGTTGCCCTGGTGGCTGAGCTTTACGATGCCCGTGATGGCAGTGTATATGAGGTTGTAAAGATAGGGTCGCAATACTGGATGGCAGAGAATTTAGATTATTATATAGATAATGGCACATGGTATTATGATGATGATAGTATTACAAATTACATATATGGAAGGTTGTATAATTGGTATGTTACCAACGGTATTTGTCCCGAAGGCTGGCATTTACCAAAGGACGATGAGTGGAAAGCATTAGAATCAGAACTCGGGATGAGTTCATCTGAAGTTGAGAATACAGGATGGAGAGGGACAGATGAGGGAGATCAACTAAAAAAAGGAGGATCCTCTGGTTTTGATGTTCTTTTTGGAGGTTTTCGTAATGCAAATGGTAATTATGAATATGTAAATTCTAGTGGCACATTTTGGACATCCTCTGAAGAATTTACTGAAACAGCTTGGTATAGAGGTTTTGGTACTTCTAATACAAATATTCATAGGGATGACTATGAAAAAGATTATGGCTTTTCAGTACGTTGTGTAAGAAATACTACCCCGGTTATTGAAGCCCAGATTTTAACAGATTCAATTACTAAGAATTCAGCAGTTATTCAGGCAAATGTTACAAATGATGGAGGAGATATAATTATTTCAAGAGGATTATGTTGGGGAACCTCATATAATCCTGATTTCTCAGATAATATTATTTCGGTTGGGAGTGGTTTGGGAATTTTTATAGCTAAAATTACTGGTTTAACGCCTAATAACACTTATTATGTGAGGGCATATGCTATAAATAGCGTTGATACTGCGTATAGTGAAAATATAGAATTCGTTTCTGTGGGGAAGCCAATTCTTACTACTGAAGCTGTAACAAATATAACTACAAATTCAGCAGTAAGTGGTGGAATTATTACCGATAATGGAGGAATAAGCATTATTTCACGTGGTGTCTGTTGGAGTACCTTGCCTAATCCCGCAATTAATGACAATAAAACTGTTGATGGTTCAGGAATGGGGAGCTTTACAAGTTCAATAATAGGCCTGGATCCAAATACTACTTATTATTTAAAAGCCTATGCAATAAACGGTATTGACACAGCATATGGTGATGAAAGAATTTTTATAACATTACCTATAAGCCAGATTGATAGTATAACCGATAGTCGTGATGGGAAAGACTACAAAATTGTAAAAATTGGAGATCAATGGTGGTTTGGAGCAAATTTAAATTACGAAATTGCAAATACATGGTGTTATAATAATAATACGGCTTATTGTGATACTTTTGGAAGGCTTTACACCTGGAATGCTGCGTTAAATAGTTGTCCTCATGGATGGCATTTACCTGGTGATGAAGAATGGAAAATCCTTGAGAGATATTTGGGAATGGATTCATTAGAAGCTGAAAATATAAATTGGAGAGGTACTGATCAAGCTAAACAATTAAAAGAAGGATCACCAATAGGGTTTAATATAAAATATGGAGGATTCAGAACGGAAAATGGTGATTTTGTTTATATAAATTCTAGCGGAACATTCTGGACTTCAGAAGAAGCTTCAGCACAAACAGCATGGTATAGAGGATTTGGATTGCTGGAGGAAAATATTCACAGATATTATTATGATAAAGATATCGCTTTTAATATAAGATGCCTTAAGACAAATCCACCTGAAGTTATAACTGACTCAGCATATAATATTACAAAAACATCGGTAAAAATTGATGCAAAAGTAATATCTGATGGAGGAGAAGATGTTACTGAAAGAGGAGTTTGTTATAGTTTGTCAACTGAACCTACAATTTTTGATTATAAAAATACAGAGGGTAGTGGTATTGGTTCATTCACAATTTCATTATCTGGCCTGACGACAAATAGAACATATTATTTAAGGGCATATGCAATTAATAATACAGATACTGCCTATAGCAATGAAATTTCATTTATAACAATAACTAAACCTGTTGTTAATACGTTACAGGCAACATCAATTACTAAGACATCTGCTATTGTGGGAGGAAACGTCACTGATAATGGAGGAAGTTCAATAATTGAAAGAGGTGTTTGTTATAGTACAAATCCTGATCCTTCCTATTTTGATAACCGTCTATTAATTGGAATAGGTACCGGAGTTTTTTCAACTAATCTTACAGGATTAAATTCTAATAAGACATATT
>CAZBUF010000135.1:0-1570 GCA_964495025.1 uncultured Bacteroidales bacterium
GTTTAGCCTGCTCGCCACAATAGGCTTCAGATTTTAAAATATTAAATAAGGATTGATAAGTCATTGTGAGGAGGAACGACGAAACAATCTGTTCCTTATGAAATTCATTAGATTGCTTCTCCCGCTTGAGGCGGGATCGCATTCTAAGAGAAAAACAAGTTTTTATACATAATTTTGATGTTTAAATATCACATAGGGTGATTGTCTTTTAACAGTAGCAAATACCCTATTGACAAGTTTACAACTGATTGCATTTATAATTAATTTATGTTCCTTTCCTTCATCCTTCTTTCTATTATAATATGCCCGTATCTCAGGATCATACTTACAGGCCGAATTTGCCCCATTTGATAATAATGATTTTATTCTTTTATTGCCTAAATGACTCACTTTTGATCGCCCTCTGATGGATATTCCTGAAGTATATTCAAAAGGAGCTATTCCGGAGTAACAAGCGTATTTTCGTCCATTATCAAAGCCTGTGAAGTTATTTGTAGTGACCAGCATGAAAGCGGCAATAACTAATCCAATACCTTTGACGGAGGTTGCTAATTCAAAGTTCTTCTTCATATCAGGATCAGTATTTATCAGCTCAATTATTTGTTTGTTAATCTGATTGATTCTTTTTTCGTGGTCCTCTATTTGGTTTCTTATCTCACTTGAAATAGAACTTATACCACTCACTTTTTGGTAAGTCTTATGACTCTTTAAGCTGTTTTTTAATGAGGTCTTTATTTTTACTAACTGATCTCTATAAGTCAGATATTGTTTAATCTGAATTATTAAGGCAGAAGGAAGTTGAAAAGCTTCAAGCTTTGCTCTGTTGATATATACATAATCAGCTAATCTCCGGGCATCAACTTTATCATCTTTGCCTCTTGTAATGCCTAAACTTCTTTTAATTTTCAACCCTGGCTCAACACAATAATCTATACCCCTCTGGCTAAGCCAGGCGAATAATAATAAGCCATATGTGCCAGTATGTTCCATACAAAGTACACATTCATCAGGTTTAACTCCTTGTTTTAAAAGCCAGTTAAGCATTTGCTCAAAACCATTGAAGGAGTTGCTGATTTTTTTATCCTTAAATGTCCCATAAGTAATCTCATGAATCAGGGAAATATCTAAAGTATCCTTAGATATATCTACTCCTACAAAATGTTTTTTCTTTGTTAAATCGCTCATAACTTAAAGTTTTAATCTGGAAGGTTACTATACTAAAACCTTTAATAAGTCTGACTTATAATTCTAAATGGCATATGTAACCAATAAGGAATTTCTGGACTAATACGAACAATGAGTCTTATTCATGCAATGACATAGTTCACCAGAATTCCTCCCAGTTTGGGTTATTAATTAGTTTTAAAGTCTTTAAATTCCCCTAGAACCTCTATTACAATATTATAATTATATTAGTAAATTTATAATAAAATTAAAATGTAAATCTAAAGGCAATGACGAATCAGGGGACAGCTCCCTGTGGAAATTTTAAATCTCAAGATTCAAATCCCAAATCTGTATGACATGCAGGTATGGTTACAGGTAGCCGGTCAGGATTTGGTGAACTCAA
>CAZBUF010000136.1:0-3504 GCA_964495025.1 uncultured Bacteroidales bacterium
TCTTAATTTCATCAGAAACTGAAAATCCGCTGATTTCAGGAAAGTATTTATCTGGTCCCTGGCCTGCCTGAGCACAATAAAAAGTCAGCAAAGAACAACAAAAGAAAGAGAAGAAGATATGCTTAAGTTTTTTTTTCATGATTTTACCTAAGTATTTATTCAGTTTATACTAAAAATTCATCAGGAACATTCATAATACGGGAAATATCTGTAATTTTTTCACGGATATCAAAGCCCATTTTGCATGTAATATTACAGGAATTACAATGGTCACATTTGATATTTCCCGGATCCAGCAGTCGCATTGTTTCTTTTGCCCTGGAGGGTTTCTGGTATCCGTAGAGATACATATAACTTCTCATTATTTTCGGTATATCCACGCCATGGGGGCACTGTGGCCTGCATTGCCCGCAGCCCGAACAATACAATCCTGCTGTCTGGTTGGCGGGGCCTAACCTGAGGTCTTCCCTTTCTTCAGGTGAAAGGGAAATATCATTCATCAGCGACATGTACATTTCAAGCTGGTCAAACGTGTTTATTGTCAGGAGTGTTGTATGGACATTTTCGTCCTGCAGTATCCATTTTGTTGCGGCCCCGGGATTAATACGCTGTTTGCGGTCGCTGTCCCAGTAGACCCCTCCCAGAGCTTTCATTCCTATTATGCCGCATCCGGCATCAGCTGCATGCTTAATAGCTGCCCTTATTGTTCCGCTTTCCTCATCACGAAAATTATATGCTATAAGAATGACATCATAGATCTTTTCTTCCACACATGCATAGATTGAGGCAGAATTATGGATAGATGCTCCGATGAACTTTGCTTTACCTTCATTTTTAAATTCCTGCAAAGCATTCTTGATAAAATTATTTCCGGCAAGCTCAGGATCATCAAGGCTATGAATATGTAATATATCAACATAATCCACACCGAGCCTTTTTAAGCTTACTTCGAGTTTCTGACTCATATCAGATTTAAACTCCTCATAAGTAACATGTTCCGGTACTGCGCCTGAACTGTTTTCACGGATCCCGAAAAGCTTTGTGGCAACGACGAACGAATCCCGCGGCCTTCCTTTAAAGACCCTTCCCAGTGTGGTTTCATCTACTCCGTTACTATAACTATAAGCTGAATCAAAATGCCTAATCCCTGATTTCAGTGCGGCCTTAACCAAATATTCATTTGATGAAGTCCCCATACTTATAATCGGCACTTTAATACCTGTTCTGCCCAGTGTCCGGTATATTATCTTTTTCTCATTCTCATCCCCCTGTTCCCGGTTAACACGCTCCTGGCTGCCCAATGCTCCCAGAGAAGGTATAAAAGATAAGCCGGCAGCTCCGGCTATACCCTTTCTTAAAAAACTTCTCCTGTTATCGGCTTGATTTTTTTTGTCAGTCATGGTATCCTGGTTTAATTATGGTTATGAATCAACAACAAATTATACAAAAATATAAAACAGATTACGTTCATCTGCCTTTTTTTCATTCCCGGATAAATATAGAAAATAAATATTAATCATTTAATGTCCGGTATTTATATCATGAGAGAATAAATGATACGAATGCATATCTTTTATATGATAATTTTACCGGAGTATTCCCTATGAAATTTTTAGAGATTAACAGTTTAGAGTATAATATCACCCTTCAGGTCCGTTAAAGTTGTAACCGGCGGGTAAATTTTATTAACCGTAGATTGAAAAGTGTTTGTGCGCTATCTATGGGCGTATAAGAACAACCTTTTCCACAATATCACCTATTTTAATAATAAGGATGCTGCTGTTGTAGGAAGAAATATCGATGCCGGCAAAACCATGGGCGTCGAGCTGTTCGCTGCCAACTAATTTTCCGGTTATTGTATAAATATCAATATTATAATCAGGATATGCCGGGGCATTCAGATATATGATGTTTTCAGCAGGATTGGGGTAAATACTCACGGCAGGGGCAACATAGCCTGCTTCAGAAATACCTACAACATCATGATAAGGAACCACCGTCCAGTTATAGGGAAAATGATTATCAAGATCCGAACCTGCAAGGATAAGTACATCATCTGCATTTATCAGGAAAGGCCATGGATTATCCGGCAGATAATGCAAGAAGTCAAGTACCATTCCGTATTTATTCTCAAGCTTTAATGCTTCGCCATCATTGGACAGACTTCCTGACTCCCATTTTGCATGATTACCAGGGGTGGTATTGGCAATATCTATACCTGGATATTTTGATATAATATACGAATCACCCGCGCCAAGAGATATACCTTCAGGAAATGTATATACAATTCCCTGTGTTATTTTATATCCTGAAATATCAACAGTAGCTGAACCGGGATTAAGAAGGGTAAGAAATTCTATTTTTGAACCGTCATTTTGCGGATTATAGAAGATTCCGGAAAACATCACTGAAGGTTCGCCGTAGTATTTGTGAAACCGGGAGCCCATATCCGCACTTATCCCCTTGTCGCTGCCCGTATTATTACAGGGAGATGAAGGCTTCAGCCTGAAGTCAAATCCCGTGGGATCATCAAACAGCGGATCACCGTATAAATTCGACGGATGAGCAGGAAGCTCGTCATTATCGGCCAGGCTGTATGAAATATTCATTGTTGAATGCTTATCAATAATATATGATGTACCCGAACAGTTGGATAATATGCTGTTTGTGACTATGGCATTTCCTCCGGCGCTGCCGGCATTTTTTTCAAAGCAGGCGATAGCTGAAGCGTTGCTGTAAAATGTACAATGATCAACAGTCACATGGCATGAGTCTTTTAATCCCATGCCCATATTACAATTAACGAAAGTACTGTTTGTAACCTTAACGGTTGATTTTTGTCCTACAGAGATCCCCTTATCCGTTATATTATATACGAGAATGCTGTCAATCTGAATATTTGTTGCCTTCTCACCGATATCAACAGCATCGCTGTTAAAACCAAAGAAATTATAAAATTTACAATTCCTTATTATCCCGTTTTCAATATCATCATAATCAATGGCATCGGTATCTTCTTTATCGTTGCCTCTGAATACACAATTCTCTATGGTGGCATTACCGTATTTCACATTAATTAAATCGCCGGTCACATCTGAGTGTAATGAACTGTTGGTGAGAGTAATATCGGAATATCTGGCAGCCACGGGATTATGGTTAACATTCTCAACAGTAATATGATCAAGAACCAGATCAGCATTATAGGCTGAGATAGCAGCCACATCCCTTATAGGTACAGGGCCTTTTGATGCATCCTCAATTGTAACATAAGTCATATTTGAAGCTGCAGTTGTATTAATGAAGCATAACGCTCCCCAGTGCGATCCGGTATAGGAAGGATTAAGTCTGAATATCACAGGTTCACCAGCGGTTCCTGTGGCATTAATATTACCATTTACGAACATATTTGCATCCTCCGGCATCCATATCTCAACACCCGGTTCGATGGTCAATGTAGCATTTTCATGTATGGTGATGTCACCCTGCGCCAGGTAGGGAGAGCAT
>CAZBUF010000137.1:0-1551 GCA_964495025.1 uncultured Bacteroidales bacterium
TTCACGGCTGCCTCTTCAATCTCTCTCATATCGGAAGATATACCTGTAACTCCGAGTATTCCGCTTTGTTTATTTATAAGCGTGCTTGCAGCAGAGATACCTATCTCTTCTTTGTCCATTATATATGTAAGTATTCCGATATCAAGATCACCTGATCGTGTACCCATTATTAAGCCTTCAATAGGAGTGAAGCCCATTGAGGTATCAATTGATTTTCCTTCCCTTATGGCTGTCATTGACGAACCGTTTCCCAGGTGGCAGGAAATGATCCTTTGCTTTTTAATATCTTTATTTAATACCTCACAGGCCCGGCGGCTTATATAATAATGGCTTGTACCATGGAAACCGTACTTACGTATTCCATATTTTTTATAAAGTGAGTATGGTATGGCGTACATATATGCATATTCCGGCAATGTCTGATGAAATGCGGTATCAAAAACTGCTACCTGCCTTATGCCGGGTATCAGCAACTTCATCGCATTTATACCTTTCAGGTTTGCGGGATTATGAAGGGGCGCCAGTTCAATGAATCTCTCAATTTCCGATTGCACTTCCTCATTAATAAAAACACTGGTATGAAATTTTTCACCGCCGTTTACTACTCTGTGCCCCACAGCATCTATCTCATCCAGTCCTGATATACAACCGTGCTTTTTACTGGTAATTATTCCCAGGATGTATTCAATGCCAATAATATGATCCAGTATCTCACCTTCAAATACTACCTTCTCGCCATGTTCTTTCTGAATGTTAATCAAAGAACCTTTCAATCCAATCTTTTCAGCCATGCCTTTTACAAGTATAGCTTTTCTGTCCATGTCAAACAGCTGAAATTTTATTGAAGAGCTTCCGCAATTAAGTACAAGGATTTTCATATTTATAGTGTTTTATTTTGATATTTTTCTATCCTGCTCATCATAACAGTAAAATCCTTTCCCTGATATGCGTCCGTTTTGATGAGCCCTGACAAGCTTTTTTATTACCGGTGAGGCTTTATATTTAATATCACCAAATTCGCTGTACAGGTTATCCATCCATCTCAGCACTTTTTCAAGCCCTATTCTGTCAGCCAGTTCAAAAGGCCCCAAAGATAATCCCAGACCAATCTTCATAGTCTTATCAATATTCTCAATGGTGCCCACACCTTCCATCAGCACTTCGCACGCTTCATTTACAAGGGCGACAAAAAGCCTGACGCTTATCAGTCCAGGTGACTCTTCAACAGGAATGACAGTTTTATCCATCATTTTTATGAACTTAAGTACCTTATTATAAACTTCGTCAGATGTATAAAGTCCACGTACTACCTCTATCATTTTGGAGTCCGGGGCGTTGGTCAGAAAATGCAGGCTTACGCATCTTTCCTTATGTTCCAGCTCTGATGATAGTTCAGTTATTACTATTGTTGTTGAGTTAGTGGCTATGATAGTGTCAGCAGAAACATATTTTTCAACATTCTTGAATACTTCTTTTCTGGAGGTGACTCTTTGCTCACGTGTCTTTGAACGTATGGCTTCTAATACAAGGTCACAGCCCTTTAAGTGCTCA
>CAZBUF010000138.1:0-4493 GCA_964495025.1 uncultured Bacteroidales bacterium
ACTCATGGTCACCTGACAATATTTCAAGCGGATATATTTCTGCATATTTGATGTGGGTAAGTATTCAGGAATAACAAGATTGATTATGCAGAAGTATACCTTTAATTAACGGCTATAATTTTATTTAAAATGAAACAAATCTTAATTCTCCAAACTTCTTATTCATTTTTAGCTTGATTTCTAAAAATATTTAATAATATTTGACTCAAAAATAAATTGGATAAATGGAAATATTCAAAATTATTCTCTTAATGATTGCATATACGGTGGGGATAATAACAATTATCTTACAATTAATATGTTATTTGAAAGAAATTGAATACAAAGAAACGCTTTTATTATCAGTTTCATTTTTACTGGTTATTGTTATCACTACATTCAGAGAATTTGAAATTCTTACAGATAATATCAATAATATATTAAGTGAAAACTTATTTTACTTTTTTGCCCTGCTGCTTGCTTTATCGATACCATTAAATATTCATAAAGAGCGTATTGTTAAAAAAACAAAACTTAGAAATAATATTATTTCAGGCTTAGCCGTTGCACTTTTTCTATTTCTCACAAGCGGACTTTTATTTGGATTTTTTGGAATAGCTAAAAATGCCGTTATTGTATTTCTTTCTATTTCAGTTATTTATTCAATGTTTCTCATTATCAGGACAAAACCATCACTATTAGTCAAGCACAAGGAGAAAATGGAAAAGGTAACTGCGCTGCTGTTCCTCATGTTTTTTTCTTCTCTTTTTATTTTAAACTTGTTAAACTATCTGTTCGCATTCAGTACCAGATCTTTGTATGATGGACCAATTATTCTTTCCTTCACCTGTATAATACTCTGTGTTGAAAAATTATCAGATGATATAAAGCGTCTGACAATGTTTACATCTGATAAAAAATATTCTGACGAAAAGATTTCGTCATTCAATATTTCACCTCGCGAAAATGAAGTATTAAACCTGCTTGTAAAAGGTAAGAGTTACAAAGAAATAGCAGAAAAGCTTTTTATATCCCTTCCAACGGTTAAAACCCATGTAACTAATATTTACAAAAAGATGAATATTAAAAATAAGATTGAGTTAATCAACCTTATTGCTGATTAATATTGTACGACCTGCTCCATATTCTTTAGTAATCTGCATTAAATAAGAACAATAACTCGTATCATACAAAAGTATGATTTTGTTTCTTTTTATATAAATCATACCAATTCCCGATTGTTTGCTGTGCTTTTATCAGATTTCTTTGTATCGAATATTAAAACAAAAAATAAAAATATGATAAAAAATAAAGCAGGCACTTTAATCAAAAGAATACTGATAGTGCGTAAAACAATGATAATAACCGGTTTATTTATTATGCCTTTGTTCATAATGGCGCAGGAAAAAAGCGAAGATAAATTTTATAAATTACCCTTAATGATTTCCTATGGGAACCAGGTTGTAGGCTTACCTTATCAAAATCTCTTTCAGGCATTTAATCCTGCGGTTTTTATCGGAACTGAATTCAGTTATAATAAAAGCCGGAAGCACCGTTTATGTCAGACTTTGGGTATTGGCTTAATTACAAATGAGGCTATAGGAAATACAATCACCCTGAATACCGACTTCTGCTATCGCTATATTGGTAAATTGGGCATTTTTAGTGACTTCTCCGTTGGATTAGGAGTATTAAACCAATATCAAACAAGACAAAAATATTCGATTAACCTGACAACAGGTGAATATAAAAAGATCAAAGATTTTGGCAAACCTGCCATGATGTTAGAATATAACTATAGCCTTGGTTACGATTTTTCAGTAAAGAAGAATTTGCCGTTCTCCGTTTTTATTAAATACAACTTCTTCATTCAAATGCCATATTTCGATTTTAAAGCATTCCCGGTAATGCCACAATCAGTTATACAATTAGGTACAATTATAAAAATCAGGAAAAATGAAAAATAAGATAAACATATTCATCGCAATCGTTTTCTTTTCAATACTATTTTATGGATGTGAGAAAGAATACCCTAATCCCGGCAATGATATTTCATGCGGTTTAAATTATCAGGATCACCCCAAAAACAGCCAATACCGGGATCTATTAGACAGTTACGCCAAAAAAGGTTTTGTTGGATTGACTGTCCTGGTCGATAATCCGGCCGATGGCCTCTGGATGAGTTCCTCAGGATATGCCGACATAGAAAACAATGTTATAATGACTCCCTGCCATTTTCATCATACTGCAAGCATATACAAAACTTATATTGCCGTAATTATTATGCAATTGGTGCAGGAAGGTAAAATTAAGTCAGATGATTATCTTGGCAAATACATTTCGTCCGGTATTCTTAATAAACTTCCAAATGGTAATAAAGTAACGATTAAAAACCTGCTTCAACACCGCACCGGAATGCCCGATATATTTGAGGAAGAATTTATTCTTGGTTTCTTCAACCATCCTGAAAAAACTTATTCCATTGAGGAATTGCTCAAATTTGTGTATAATAAAAAATCACTATCGGAACCCGGAACTGAGTTTTATTACTCGGACGCAGATATTGCATTATTGTCGCTTGTGATAAATAAAGTTGAAGGAGATTATATTCAATCTCTTAAAACAAGAATTATAAATCCCCTGGATTTAACAGAAACACTTATACTTAATTCTCCGGCTGATGCACCACAAGGGTTAGCCGACAGTTATTGGGACAGGTACGGTGACGGGAAAATTGAGAATATTTCAGATTATCAAATTACTCTTACAAGCGGGTCCAAAGGGACCGATGGAATTGTAACAACGGCAAATGATATGAAAATATTTATAGAGGCTTTGGGCAGCGGCATTTTAATGGCTGATTCATTACTTGGCCAGATGACTACGTTTCTTGAAGTACCTGAATCGGCCAAAGAGCAACTGGGAATATCAGGATACGGACTTGGATTAATGAAAGTAAATGTTAGCCAGGACACCTGGTATGGTCATTTTGGCAATCATATAGGCTCCGGGGCAATTGCACTTTACAATCCGGAAAGAAAAATCACCCTGGTAGTTTTTGAAAATACCGGTACTTTTCTATCGGATAAAATAAAACCATCGTTCTTTTATCACCTGATTAAAGATATTGAAGAAATTACTTATTAATATTTAAAGCAGTAAAGTGGTTCTCAGAAGCATCTCTGCAAGGTTACGTTAATTCAATATTTAATTTAGCATATATGTTTGAGCACGGCTTAGGGTGTAAAAAAGATAAAATAAAGGCTTATGAGCTATACAATTAAGCTGCAAAAGCAGAAAAGTCAACATATGTTGAATCAGACACTAATCAAGTAAACCTTTGCAATTATAATCCATTATTCTGGTAAGATTTTGTATGAATTAGAACCCATCATTTTAATTAGCTGATATGTTTTTGATGTATTTTGAATAAAGGTTTGATGAGTTATTGATGTACTAAAAATATTGGACTCTTTTAATTTAATTTATACATTTAAAATAAATCATTTACCAAAAATATGATATTATGAAAAAGTTGCTGATTTCTTTACCAGTAGCCTTTTTTGGATTGTTTATTGCCTGTAATAGTGATGATACAAATCCGGAAAGTAAAATAGAAATCCCTGAAGGATACTCTTTGATTTGGGCTGATGAATTCGATGGTCCCAGTGTAAATTCAGGTAATTGGAATTATGAAACCGGAGATGGAACCGATTTTGGTTTGCCTGCCGGTTGGGGAAACAATGAGAAGCAGATTTATACCAGCAGCAGTGAAAACTCCGGCATTGAAACTGACGAAGGAAATTCGGTATTAGCCATAACTGCTCAAAAGGATAATTCAGGAGCCTATACTTCTGCAAAACTAACAACCAAAAATCTTTTAAGTGTGCGATTCGGTCGGATTGAAGTCAGGGCTAAGTTACCTCAGGGTCAGGGAATATTGCCTGCAATATGGACGCTCGGCGATAACATAGATTTGATTGATTGGCCAGGTTGTGGAGAGGTTGATATTGCAGAGGTTTTGGGACATGAACCATCCGTGTTGTACACAACCCTGCACTATACCAATGGACAGCAAAAAAATGCAGAAAACCAAGGTGTTTATGAATTGTCCACCGGCAGTTTTAGTGACAATTACCATAAATTTATTATGGAATGGACTCCCGAATCCTTTACGTTAAGCCTGGAAGGACAGCAAATCCATCAAATGTTCATTGATGACGACATGAAAGAATTTCTTCGTAGCGCCTATTTGATTTTGAACGTTGCAGTGGGGGGATTTTGGCCTGGTGATCCTGATGAAACAACCTCTTTTCCGCAAACAATGTATGTTGACTATGTTAGGGTATTTTCGAAGGACGACCTACAGGTGCCAAATGCACCTGCTTTGAATATTGAGGAAGAAACGATCGGGCAAATCATAGAACCAAATATAGCAGACAATGCCATTCGGGATGATTTTATCGAATTAGGTAATCTGTCAATAACGACCTGGGGTGGTGGCGGACAACCAG
>CAZBUF010000139.1:0-6310 GCA_964495025.1 uncultured Bacteroidales bacterium
TCTCATTATGCCAGAATAAGATTGAAAAAGCCACCGACTACCTTGTTGTAAGAAAGCCGCGATTTTTTAAGGTCAGGCCGCTAAAAGCCGAATACCAGGTAAAATTCAGAGAGCTGAACAATAAGTATTATCTGAATTTTATCAGGTGTGAAACTGAATTCAGGATAAGGAAAAAAAAGCAGCTGTTCGGTAAGGTTTTTAATACAGTTATTGAGATGGCTGTCACAGATATTGACACCACGGATGTAAAGCGTTTCAGGGCAAAAGAAGTAGCAAAGACAATGAATATTTTTACTGAACAGGTCAGTGATTATAATGACTCATTCTGGGAAGAATATAATTTCATAAAACCTGATGAACCTCTTGAAGAGGCGATAAAAAAGCTGATCCCGGCCGGTAATGATTCCGGTATTCAACTACAGGATTGAATTTTAGTAGCAAAGGGATTACTCACTTCCTGCAGTAATTATATCGTCTTATAATGAGAGTAATATTCAAAAAATTCGTAAACTTTAAGTAACTCGTCAATGCCTTCTTCAACTGATATCCCGGGAACAAATCCGAGCTTTTCAATTTTGTCGAAATTAACGATATAATGTCGTATATCTTTATCTTTCACTTCCGATTCAATAATTTTAAAATCTACTTTTTCCCTTATTAGCTGAGCAATTTCCATTTTTGAATAATTCAGGTGGTTGCCTCCGGCATTGTATATATTGCCTTTCATTTTACCGATATTTTCCAGAGTAAACTTATAACAGGACGCAGCATCTTCGATATGCATAAATGTCCTTTTTGAAAAGCTGTCAAATAGTACAAGCACCCCCTCTTTTACGGCTTTGTATGCAAAATCGTTTACAATCAGGTCTATTCTCATTTTCGGACTAAAGCCGAAGATCGTAGCAAACCTGAGGGCTACCGAATTTTCCCTTTCCATTGTAATTTGTTCAGCCATATATTTTGTATTGGCATATACGCTGAACGGACTTATAGCTGTATCTTCAGAACAGGCCTCCCCTGATTTTCCATAAAATGAACTTGTAGAAGCATAGATAAATATCTGTTCTTTCCCCAATGCCCTTAATAAATTTCTGGTTCCCTGAACGTTGATAAGATGAGCAGAATGAGGATTGGCAGTACAGGCCGGATAACCGCTAATCCCTGCCAAATGGAAAATAGCATCAAATTTACTTACGCCTTCGATCTTATTCCGGATATCCCCCTTTTTTATCTTCAGATTCCTGTTTTTTACCAGATGAAGTATCGGCTCATACCCATACATGAAATTGTCAAAGACTGTTACTTTATTACCTGCTTCCAGAAGCTTTGTGGTTAATATAATACCCTTATAACCCGCACCACCTGTAATTAATATGTTCATTATAGTATTTTAATTTTATGTTCTTATTTTAAGTAAATATTACGTGAGTTCCTTTACATACATTCTCAGTGTCAGGCCTGCAAGATTTATCTCCCTTGCAAGGTTAAATCCCATTCCGGCATATAATTTATGGCCTGTACTATATTTCATATCTGTAAATACCTTATATTTTGCAACCTTGTTCTTTATCATAAGGCCATTCAGCTTTTCAACCAGCAGTTTGCCTGCTCCCTGTCCCCTGAATTTTTCATCAACAACTATTGAAAGCAGCTCTGACTCAATGTTAACATCGGGCAGTTTAATTATCCTCAACATATGCCTGTAGAGGCTAAGTAACATTTCAGGGTTATAAATATGTGTAATGATTCCCAGTATAGCGTAAAAATAATATTTTAAATTGTATATGTGTGCCTCATTAATAATGCCTGAAACAAAGCCAATAATTATATCACCTTTAAAATAAGCAAAGATAAAACCTTCTTTTATTATTCTGCGGTAATAGAATCTCAGGAATCTCCTTCCAATAGATCCCGAAAGCAACCCTGAAAATGCCGACAAATGCAGATCAACGAATCTATCGATATAAATATTATTATCAATAAGTCTTATTTCCGAATCATCAGTTTTCTTCATAAAACTTTCTTATTGTATCGCATACATACCTTACATCTTCTTCTTTCAACCCGCAATGAACAGGCAATGATAATCCTTCATCATACGCCCTGCTGGCATTAGGAAACTCATTTTCCTTATATTTCAGATAGCTGAAGCAGGGTTGACGGTGCAGTGGATAAAACAGGCGCCTTGTCTGAATTGAGTTATTCTCAAGATATTCCAGTAATTCAATAAGTTTTTCAACTCTTAAATTTACCCTGAACGGTATGAAGTTGGTGAAGCTGTTTATTTCAATAAACGTTATCTGCGGAATATTTTCAAGATATTTTACATATAACTCATAATTTCTCTTCTTTATCTCCACTATCTCTTCAAACTTATCCAGTTGTGCCACGCCAACGGCACATTGCAGATCAGTCATTCTGAAATTCATGCCAAGCTCAGGATGAATAAATGTTCCGCTATCAGGGCGCCCCTGGTTTCTGAGCATTTTTAATTTATTGAATATCTCTTCATCATTGGTAAGGATTATTGCACCTTCTCCTGTAGTTATTGTTTTATCAGCAAAGAAGGAAATAATACCTACATCCCCGATCACTCCGGTATGTTTGTTCCTGTAAAATACACCGTATCCCTGTGCTGCATCTTCCACCACTTTCAGGTTGTAAGCTTTTGCCAGCTTAATAACAGGGTCCATATCGCATGCCTGTCCGTATATATGAACCGGCATGATAGCTTTTGTCCGCGGTGTAATATTTTCTTCTATCCGGCTGACATCGATCTGCAGATCAGGGTTATTAATATCAACAAATACAGGCTTTGCCCCTGCAAAAGCAATGGAAGCTGCCGAAGCATTAAATGAGAAATCAGTAACGATAACCTCATCATCACGTTTTACTCCCGCACCCAGTAATGCCAGATAAAGTGCAAGCGTGCCATTATTCGCCAATACCGCATATTCGGCCCCTGTATAATCCTTTATTCTCCTTATGAATTCCTTTGAGAACGGGCCCTCTGTCACCCATCCCGTATTAATAACAACTTTCAGGTTTTCGATCTCTTTCCCGTTAAAATATGGTTCTAACTGAAATATTCTGTAGCTCATATCTTTTATGTTTAGTTCATTTGGCCACCACTAAAATGACAGATGATCCGAAAGGCATCTTCATACCCGCTTTTATTATCAGCCATTTTTCAAATTGCATTATCAGGGTCAACAGGTAATTAAAGAGCCTTGGGACAGGTTTTAATACCGTAGAACCTGATTTCCTTCCGGAGAATTTCGATAACATGGTGAATATAACAAAAACGGGAAATAATAAAGTATTAAAAAAACTAATAAATGTAATCCTTAAATCCTGTGACTTTACCAATTCTTTTATAAGGTTCACGCTATATCTCCTCTGGTGGTGATAGGCTTCATCATTTTTACTCCATAGCCACTGATAAGCGGGAACAATGATTATTGCCGAGCCATCAGTACCTAAAACACGGCTTACTTCTGAGATAGCTTTATGATCATCTTTCACATGCTCTACAATATCCAGAAGAAATACTATGTCAAATGATCCTTTCTCATAAGGAATATCCAGCAGGCTTCCGTATTTAACCTGATGCCCGTAACCTCGTTCCTTACAAAATTCAATCGCATTATTATCAATATCTATTGCCTTCACATCAACCTTTTTATCTGAGAGGTAATCCAGGAAAGCACCTTCACTGCAACCCACGTCAAGTACTTTTTTATTCCTGTAATCCGGAATATATTTACTCATTAATGATCCTACAAGTTGATTCCTGGCATTTCCAAACCACCAGCCATTTTTTTGCAGCTCATGTATCTTCTGAAAAACAGCTTTTTCCATTCTACGCCGAAATAATAAACTTTTTGAACGCTATCCAGCTCATCCTTATCAGTAAAAAACCGTGCCTGGCAAAACTCAGGAAAGAACCTCCGTAAGCCTTTGACTCGCCATATTCGCGCGGCTGATAGTGAACCGGGATATCGGCGACTTTCAGGTTATTTTTAATGGCGCCGAATATTAATTCAAAGTCACCGAACGGATCAAAATCTCCAAAATAATCAATCTGTTTCCTTATCTTCAGATAATTCTTCTTGGAAATAGCTTTAAACCCGCAAAGAGTATCGGTAAACCTTTGTTTAAGCAATATTGTAAACAGGATACCAAAGAACCTGTTTCCCAGAAAGTTAAATAATGGCATCGCACTTTTCTGCATCTTATATATAAAACGGCTGCCATTTATATATTCTCCCCTTCCGGTAATAAATGTTTCCCAGAACAGTTGTGCCTCTTCGGGAGGAGTTGTCAGATCAGCTTCAAGCCAGATCACCAGATCCCCCTTCGCTTCATCATAGCCATACCGGAAGGCATCACCCTGGCCTATACCCTTTTGCTTTAAAAGTTTTATATCCTTATCCGGATATTTCTTTATCATCTCCCTGATCCTTCCTATAGTATTGTCTTTTGAGTGGCCCTCAACAAAAATTATCTCGGTATGTTTTCCCATTTGCGGTATTCTTGTTACCAGTCCTTCGATATTTCCTTCCTCATCCCTGCAGGTAATTACCACTGAAGAAGTCAGTTCGTCATTTTTGCCCGGCGGCATATCGGGCCTTGCAATGACAATCTGGTTAAATGAAAAACGCCTGATTAGAGGTAACTTGCCGATAAACCTGTTCAGTATAAAAGACAATAAAGGAATATTCTTAGGGAAAAGGAGCATGAATTTACGCTTTATTACCTGATAACCTGATACATAAAGAAAATTCTCAATGTCATCCACAGATAACCAGTTTTTAATCAGCTCGGGCATTTTCAATCCTGTTCTCTGCCCTAAACGAATAACAGGATTCCACAAAGGATTATAAAAGTCCACCATGATCCTCGTGTCAGGAATTGCAAATAATAAAACATTCCTGAGCAGCAGCTGAATGTTCTTTACTGTGCCCAATGTTCCTGATATTATTATATAATCAAATTTTTTATCAAGTGAAAGTGTTTCAATATCTTCACAAATAAATTCCACTGACGGGTAACTCTCTTTTGCAATCTTTATCATTTCATCGCTTATGTCTACACCAACACCGTATAAAGGAGCCAGATTTCCTACCAGGTTCCCGGTGCCGCATCCAAGTTCAAGAACAGTTGAATTCTCAGGGACTATCGTTTTATAATATTTTAATAATGTTCTGTGATAGTACCTATTTCGTTTTAGCCATTTTTTTCTTTTGGTGGCAATTGAATTATAAAAATCCTTAATATTTTCGGCTGACAAATTCTTATTTATTTTTGCTTTCTTA
The DNA here is from genome assembly GCA_964495025.1 of uncultured Bacteroidales bacterium. Lineage (GTDB taxonomy): Bacteria > Bacteroidota > Bacteroidia > Bacteroidales > UBA10428. The sequence continues at coordinate 5,319 of CAZBUF010000139.1, forward strand.
TTCATCATTATTACTTACATATAAATCATATTTTAGTATTAATCCAATCAGTTCTAATATATTAAGCTATATTTTCCTGAAAAAACTGCTAAATATAATAATATTGAATTTAACAATTGGTGCTTGTTAACATTATATGGATTTTAATAATATAAAAAAGTGATATTAATAAACAAATATTTCAGAAGATTAAAGTTTTATATTTGTATGATAAATTAATATCCTGATTTATATATTATACTTACAAAAAGTATTATAAATAATCAGATTAAAAAATTCTAATATGGGCAAACAGAAATCAAAACCTGCACAAAATAAGAATTTATCAGATTCATCCGGTTCAATAAAAGGAAGTAATAACGATAGCACAATGATCGGCAAACTGGATACTTTCTTTGACAGGAACCTGCATATAATTTTCTTTATATCCCTTATTCTTACAATAATTCTGGGTATTTATCTTTTCGACGTCAAGATCGATGAAGGAGGAGACGATTCCGATTATATCCTGAGTGCGAAAAAGTTCCTGGAAGGAAGAAACTTCCCTACATGGCACGGCGCTTTTTATCCTATATTTCTAAGTCTGCCGATGTTAATTTTTGGAGTAAATGTTGTAGTATTTAAGGTTATCTCATTATTGTGTATCATCGCCCACCAGGTATTTTTTTATCTGACATTCAGAAAAAGGATCTCTTCGGCAATTCTGAGTGTAATACTAATAATTGTTGCTGTTAACGCAAGTTTGCTTTACTTCGGAAGTCAGACATACAGTGAAGCAATGTATATTCTTATACAGGCTATAGTCATCTATGTATTTTTCGGGCTCATCGACAGGATTAAAGTCAATAACCGGAATTATCTTAACTTATATCCCCGGTGGCTGGCTTTGGGCCTGTTCATGTTCTTAATGGCCATTACGCGTAATATAGGGCTGATAATTGTGCTTTCAATGATACTGTATTTTCTTCTTGACAGGAAGTTTTATGCGATTA
>CAZBUF010000140.1:0-1792 GCA_964495025.1 uncultured Bacteroidales bacterium
TTTGTTAGAGAGTATACTGTCAAAGTACCTTTGTATCTTGCAAAAAAATATTTAGTACGCAAAATTGGAGAAACAGATATTCACTTAATCAATGTAAGTTATAACGCTAAAGAAGGCATCTCTTTTGATAAAAATGAAACAAATATTTTATAACACACTTAAACTATGAATCCCCCTATCTCCGTCCTTTACAACACCAATAGCCACAAAATAAATCCGGATTCATTACCTGCAACTTGGCTTTGTATAACTTGTATAAGCTAAAACAAATGATTGTGAAGAAAATATACTTTCAAAACACACAGCTATTGTGGGCGAAATAAAAGGATATGTGATGTATATCGAAAGATATGACTTACTTTAAAACAAATCTCGAATAATCGGGCATAAATAATTTTTTAGTTATTACCTTTTATTAAAACATTTCCTTATATTTGTAGGAAATAATATATCAAAAGGTAATAACAAAACGATATTATGAACGACATGGAACTTCTAAAATCACTGGACAATATGGAGCTAAATATTTTTTCGATAAGCGAATTAAAAGTCATGAATATGCCTAATCCGGGAATTTTACAAAATAATTTGGAACGGTTAGCTAAAAAGGGACTTATTTCACGAATCGAAAATGGAAAATATTGCCGTCATAATTTCCGTAATGAGTTTGTGATTGGAAATGTACTGGCAAAAAATGGGGCTATTGCTTATTGGTCGGCACTGAATCTGCACGGTCTTACGGAACAATTTCCCAACTCGGTTTTTGTTCAGTCGTCATCTCTGAAACATGATAAGAGTGTTTTCGGAGTGAACTATCATTTCGTAAAAGTGAAACCTGACAAGTTTTTTGGCATAGCAAAGCAAGGATTTGGTAACGAATCATACAGGATTACCGATGTGGAAAAAACCTTGTTGGATTGTTTCGATTTACCACAATATTCAGGTGGTTACGAGGAATTGTTCCGTGCTTTTTATACGGCAAAGAGTAATAAAAACAAATTACTGGCGTATGGCTTGCGTATGGGCAATGTTGCAGTGCTAAAGCGAATGGCGTTTTTATCCGAGCTTTTTGAAATGGAAGGATTCATGCAATTTCAGAGTACTGTTAAAAAAGTACTTAATAACAAATATAGTCTTATAGATCCGATGGGAGAAGATATTGGCGAAATTCTGACAAAGTGGAGAATAAGGCTCAATATTCCGAAAAGTAACCTGCTGAAAATTATAAAAAAAATATATTAATGATTTTACAATCCGAAGTAATAGCATTAGCCGACAAAAATGGAGTACCAACAACAACTGTTGATAAAAACTGGGTATTGGGTCATTTTATTGCCGGATTATTTCGCCAGCCATGGGCACAGGAGAATCTTATCTTTAAAGGGGGAACCTGTTTAAAGAAGTGTTATTTCCCTGATTATCGCTTTTCAGAAGACATTGATTTTACGTTTACGGACAAACAATTTTTAATCACTGGCAAATTATTGGAAACAGTATGTGATAATGTAACCAAATCCATTGGGATACAATTTTCTAAAGTTGTCCTTGAAGATGTATTATATGAAAATGAAAAAGTAGGTTATAAAGCAACAATTCGCTTTTGGGGTGCCAACCATAAGCGAAGCCAGATCACACCACCAACTTACAGATGGCTTACTGCTTTAAAGGCAGAATTTACTTTTTATGAAATATTAGTAAATCCGCCACTTTTAAGAAATATTGCAGGTGATTATTCTGATATGGATACTATAAACGATGTTCTGGTGCCTTGTTATTCTATTACAGAAATTGT
>CAZBUF010000141.1:0-2674 GCA_964495025.1 uncultured Bacteroidales bacterium
TAGAATTAGCTAATGTTCGTAATGGTAAACTGTAAATGAGCTTTTGTGGAAAATTGCATTGTGAATTTTCCTTGGCATATAGAAATGGTATAATTGAAGTCCAAGTTTTGCCTGCACCAGTTGGAACAGATAAAATAACATTAATACCACTTAAAAGTATTTCTGCAACTTTTATTTGGTAATCATAGGGTTCAAAGTATAATACTTTTTTATAGAATTGTTTTAAATCCATTAATCTGTTTTTTATTTCTTTATATTTACAAACAAGTAATCATTAGCAACTATGAGTAAGCGTAATCGACCGTTTTCATTTCCTGTTACATTTTAAATACTTTTTATTTAGTTGCATAAACATGTCAGAGATTAGTTTAGTGTTTTAAACTATATAACCTTTTACAGAAGCTATAAATCATGTCATTTTCGCCAGTTGACCAACTTTGCCTAGTTTTTATTTTTCCCACGCTCAAATTCTGTTAGATCAACTGGCTGGCCTACTCTAACAATCTTAATCTTAATCTCAATCCATCTCACTATTTTGTCACATTACAACTTCCCCCCACCCGAAACCAATTGCATTTTTTTCACCGAAACCTGCCGAATATGCCATCTCGTGTATCTCAACAGGTGCAGTAAGTTCAAAATCGTAAACAAAACCTTTCACCCTGGTTTGTTCCCTGGTGCCGGGCTTTATGGTATGCAGCCTTGATTTAAACCTGCTTGCTATTTTTAAATCGAATGATATTTCAGTGTCAACCGCTATTTCCTGCCTTAACTGCGGCCTGGCAATAAGTACCGTATTAAATTTCTCCGCCAGATGCTTAATAAAACAGTTTTTATACCTTGCGTCATCAGGTGATAAATACAAAACTCTGTTATCAGGTTCTTTCACGCTTAAGACCAGCGCCGATTTCAGACTGTAATTCATTGTTTCCTTAAACATAGGCACAGGCAATGCTTCAATCCTTGAAACCATAAAATCAGCGCCGTTAAACCGATCGCCTATAAAAACTTCCTGGTTCATAAACAAACCCTTTATAAAACCTTCAGCTACCCTGTCAATTAAAAAAGACACACAGAAACTTATCTGATCATTCTGCAATTCGAACACTTGTTTTTCTATCCATAATAAATAAGGCCTTAAATCAAGAGGCGAATAGTTAAAGAACTTAAATTTCTTGTTGCCTTCACCATATCCTGTGCCATGCAGGAATGCAGCCAGTTGATTGTCGGCCTTACCGATTATCTTATATATCCATGCCCCAATGAAATACTGATAGTCAACAGGTATGAATTTTGATTTTCCTTTACGACTCAATGTTAATTTAAAGCGCATGCCTATCCAATTTAGTTAAACTTAATTAACTACTGTCCGCAATTTGCGGAGTGAAAAAAAATTCCGATAAAAAATGTCTTTTTTTTTCCAGAAAAGTTATAAATCCTTTACTGCCGTTGACTTTTATGTGTTCTGCCAAACCCAGTATAAAACGTGCCGGCCCCTCATATTTAGTCACATTGGTTTCAAGTACATATTCATTGTTGCTTTCTTTTACAATGAATTTTTCCGATAACGGATACTCCTCAATCAACAGGTTGCGTGCCAGCAAATTCATCTTAAATGATACTTCTTTGTCCATCACACCTGTGTTCCTGAAAATATCAACAGGCCTCGAACGATGCTTATCTTCGCGCTCCCACGATAAATCGGTAATTATAACATCTTCAATCCTGCATACCTTAAACTGCCTGTTGGTGATCCTTTCAAGGTCAAATGCCCATATTAGTTCAAGTCCGTCTTTAAATTCAAAGGGTTCAACGTACCGGTCTTTAATTGTTTTACTATGTCCGGAGGCGTATGCTTTAAAGATAACCTGCTTTTTCTGCCTGATGGACCGGTGTATTTTTTTTACAATTTCCGACTGCTGTTTGCCAACCAGAGCATCCAGTGCTTCTTCAGTATCCATAAGCTTCATAAACTTCTGTTTAATCAGTGCGGCTTTCCGGTGCGAAATATCCAGTCCTGAAATTGCCCTTGAAAGGATACAGGCTTCTTCCTCATCGATATGAAATAGCTCAACCAGGAAACGGTTTTGTGAATTCTCCGCATCAACATTGTAGTATCCCTCCTTTTGCACAATCATAAACCCGCAGTTTAAAAGAATATTGAGATATGTATAAAAAGCGGAAGACTTAATATCAAGGAAATCACAACATTCATCTTTGCTTTTGCCAAAGGGTCCGTTAAGGAATAAAATAAGTTTTAAAATCCTTTCTACCTTTGTATCGGCCTTCTTCATTAATATACAAGGATTTATTTATATACTAAAATTTCTTCTACCGCATTTTCCAGCTCCTGCAATATGCAAGTTATTGTTTAATTATTAATAAAGCAAGAGTTTTTATCTAATAGAAAATTAAGTTTATTATGATAAGATACTTACTATAAGTCTCTGGCTCTTAGTTTATGATCTTATACGGGCCGCTAATTAAAATCTGTACCTTTATCATTTCAGGAAGCTAATTATAAATATTCATTATGAAGGATGAGAACCACACAAAGCCCGGTCAGGTTTCATACTTAGTCTCATCTGAAAAAGGCGAAAATATATTTTTATTATACTTCTGTTAACAGGTGAAAGTAGTTGATCAAAGAATTGTTTATTTGACCAGCGCAAGC
>CAZBUF010000142.1:0-28253 GCA_964495025.1 uncultured Bacteroidales bacterium
ATACTCCGTTTTGATCCATTCAGCTGTTAAAGCTGTATCTATGATCCTTACCTCATCAATCCTTCCATGGAAATAATTTTGTGGAAAGCCGTTAAAATCTCCTGCACCTATTGCAAAGGACACATTATTCTGATCAAAATCGCCGTTAATCGCAGCATTGCCAATAGTATCACCAACGCCATTAATAAAGTGGTTCCTTATGCTCCCGTTATAAGTCATTACAATATGAGTCCAGTTTCCAGCTCCAGTTGGAATAACATAATTGCCGGGTACTGTATACTTGATCCCACCCTTAGTCAATTGCGATCTTATTTTATCGTCAGCACCAAATAACATTGAATACATTGCATAAGGTTCCACATAAGAAGTATGCGATTTAGTCACGATATATTCTGAAGCATCTATAGAATAAGGATCTATCCATGCTGACAGGGTAATCTTTTGATTTACGCCAAGGGTTGGATCATCCGGTACCCGGATATAATCTCCGGATCCGTCAAAAAAATAGGCTCTTCCCATCTTGCCACCAGTGTACATAACTGCACCATCTATTGCTGTTCCGTCATTATTGTTAACCGTTGCATCAACAGTATCACTGAGGTGCCACACACCCCGGTAATTTGAATTCCAGGTACTGTCAGTAGTATGATCATCAGCATCCTGAGGGTTCCCGTAGATCATACGTACTGTATCATCAACTCCGGCTGCAAGCAATGGTATCCTTACCCATGCTATCAAATTACCTTTACTGTTAGCGCCATCGTAGTATTCAATCTCATGATACAGCCTGTTATAATCGTTATCGGTAAAAATTATATCATTCCCGTTACTATTATAAACATAACCCCCGTTTGCAACTGTTTCTATATCAGGATCCGTGCTAATCTTCACCATCAAAGGAAAATCAGACAGATCAGCTTTAACCGAGTCACCTTCAATTATTATCTCTCTCTGAAATGCATATCCGAGAATCGGTTCAGGATAAGCACCGCTTTGTGAGTAAGAAAGGAATGGGAAAAATGTAAGTAAAAACATCAGGAAAAGGAACACTTTCCGGATATTATTAGCGTAATTATAAGGGGTGCCTGTTTTTTTCTGAAGTTTTGCGCCCGCAATATCACTAATAAATGCAAAAGAAAAGCCGGTAAAATAATAGCTCATCCCTGATTCAGATAGTTTTTTGTTTATAAATAACATTAACCAAGGCCAAACAGTATAACCATGTATAAATTTTCTACGTCAACTTACTCAAAATGTTACGTAAAAAACTAATAATTAAATTTTTACAGTGTTCAGAATTCACCATAAAGATAAAAAAGATTATAATAAAAAATAAATTTATATTTTTAATACAAATATTAAGTGCCTCTCAATTAAAACAGTATTAATTTTTTTTCTTATTTCATTTTAAATATATCATTAAATGAACATCATTATTTTTTAAAGAATGAACATTATTAAAAGAATAAATAACAACTGTGAATATCATTTAGTTAAAGTATTTTGAAAAACATTTAACATTTAGTATTTTGCACTGATACTTACAACTCATTTTTCATTATTAGCCTGGTTGATATTTTACATATGCCGGAATATTCAATAAATATACAGCACTTTTTAAACAAGGATACAGAGCCGGTTTCGTATCAATCGGAAAGCTATTATCCTTTGCACATACAAATCAATATAAATAATGAAAAGGCGATTATAAAAAGCAGGCTTAACGAATATTTAAAGATATATCAAAGTTACCTTGAAAAGTTCATTAATAAAGACAGGCAATTTCAAAAACTGGTTAATGCAGGCTATTTTTCGGAAAAAACCCTGAAAAACATTAATAATGAACAAATATTCCCGGTTTACAACCTTCTGAACGATGAGGTCTATATGGTCAGCAAATTGATTGACTATTATATGTCAAAAAAACACGGAGATTTCAATGTGCAGGATCTGGAAAATAAGTATATAAAGTTTACTCTTGAAATCTCAGATATATGTGACAATCATATAAAAAATCAGTATATAGAAGAAGTAAAACATCTGTTTCTCCAGTTTATTGATAAGGAAAAAGAAAAAGTATTATTTAATATTTCAAATTATCTGATTCATTTTATTAACTGGAACAATTCATTTTATAATTTTTACGACACGACCTTTGATTTATTTCCGGGGGCGCTTAAAAAGATCGAGAACCGCTTTTCAAGGGAGTTAAGAAATAATATCAAAGCATATATGGCTTTTTATAACAACATTAACCAGTTAAGGAGGCATTTTGAAAAACGTGAATCAGGTAAAATATCGACGTTAGGTTATATTGACTGGCAAACTGATATTAAGGATATTCTCACAAAACAATTCGCCACATACTTTGGCAGCAGGAAGGCAAAAGAATATGTAACCTGTCTGGATAATATTATAACTAAAGCAATAGATGAAGGTTAGTTGATCCCGGCGATATGGTTTTCAATTCATCCAGCCGAAACTTTTGTTACCAGAAATTCAGATTGTAGTTTTTCATCTCTTTATTTAATGACCTTGCATTTCCGGTAATACTGTCAAGCAAATTCCAGAAAGATCTCCCGTGATTCCTGTGTATTGTATGTGCAAGCTCATGCAGAATAATGTAATCAGTCAGATGCCGCGGCAGCCTCATTAATTGCAGGTTCAGGTTAATATTGTCTGCCGATGAGCAACTGCCCCAGCGTGTTTTCGCATTTTTAACACTTACTTTATTGAATTTAAATCCGTTTTCCTGCGCCAGTTCCCTGACCCTTGCAGGCAGATATTTTTTTGCCTCGATTCTCCATGCTTCAGTAATTGCCTTTCTGATAGCCCCCTGTATTCTTACGTCTTTCACATCAGCAAAAGAGGGATAGAAAACATAAATTTGTTTATTCTTGATAATAAGCTTAATAGTGTTCTTTTCATAGGGTATAACCTTTAACTTGTGTTCTCTTGTGGAATATTCCGTATTACTGTCAAATATTGTATGGTTTTCCTTAATTTTCTGAATTTTATCCAGGTTTTTCCTGATCCAGTTTTTCTTATCAAAAACGAATTTTTCTGCATTTCTGAAACTCATACCCTCCGGTAAAGTGACCCTGATGCCAGATACAGGGCTGACAGCAACGGTTAATCTCTTTGCCCTTTTATTCTTTACCATTTTAATATCCCCGATCCCCTGCAGATTTAATATTTTATTCATTAATTTTTTATCGTATATTTTTTTATATCTTGAAAAGAATTATTTTATTCACATATAATAATTATATTTCTTAATTCTTATATTGATCTGCAAATTATTGAAATAATGAAACAAATTAATAAATTAATGATAATAGTTACCACCTTACTGGTAACTGTATTTTCCAATAGTTATCAACAGGAAAGGTGGTCTCTTGAAGAATGTATTAATTATGCCCTTGAGAATAACATTCAGATCAAACAGCAGGTATTGGATACAAGATATAAGAATGCATCATTAATACAATCCAGGCTTGATCTCCTGCCAAGTATTAATGCAAGTGCAAATCAAAGCTATACTCTTGGCCGGGCATTGGACCAGACAACATATACATTCTCGGAAGATCAGGCGATAACATCAAGTTATTTCTCAATAAATTCATCTGTTACATTATTTAACGGCCTGCAGGGATATAATAAAATGAAGCAGAACAGGTTCAGCCTGCTTGCCAGTCTTAAGGACCTGGAAAAACTCGAGAATGATATTTCACTGAATATTGCAGCTGCCTACCTGCAAATACTTTTTAGTATTGAACTGCTTGATGCTGCAACGGGACAGTTGGCTATTACAGTGCAACAGGTTGAAAGAACAGGTAAGCTTGTTAACGCAGGCAGCCTTCCCCATGGCAGTTTGCTGGAAATACAGGCACAGGCTGCCGCAGAAGAATTACAGGTTGTAAATACCCGGAATCAGTTGGAACTGGCTTATTTAACCCTTTATCAGCTTCTTGAACTGGATTCAATATCAGGCTTTGAAATAGATATCCCTGAAATATTTATTATCCCGGATAATGATCCTGATATAAGTATTAATACAATTTATACCGCAGCTCAGTCGACCTTACCACAGATACAGAGTGCAGAGTATAAATTAAAAAGCGCAGAAAGTTCACTTGACGTTGCCAGGGGATACAGAAGTCCCAGTATATCATTTTCAGGAACATATTCAACCGGATATTCTGACAGCAGGCAAAAGATTACCGGCCAGGAACCGGTGACTATTCCCATTGGGGAAACAACCGGCGGGGAGCTGGTCTATACTACAAGCCAGACTCCTGTATTCGGAACCTATCCTTTCAGAGATCAGTTCACAGATAATGCCAGTACAGGGATAACTCTTGGTGTTAATATTCCTCTTTTCAACGGATGGCAGGTAAATAATCAAATAAGTAATGCCCACCTGAATATTCTCAGCTCTCAATATCAGCTTGAAAATTCCAAAAATATGCTGTATAAAAATATTCAGCAGGCCTATGCAGATGCAAAAGCATCACTGAAAAGATATAAAGCATCGGAAAAGGCATTAATTGCTATGGAAGAGTCATTTAAATATACTGAACAACGATTTGAAGTTGGTCTTGTTAATACCGTTGATTATAATTCAGCAAAAAATCAGCTAAGAAATACCAAATCGGAGCTTATACAATCGAAATTTGATTATATCTTTAAAACAAAAATCCTTGATTTTTATCAGGGCAAACCGATATCTATGGATCATTAACTTATAATAATAATAAAATGAATTCAAAAAAAATTCTGAGATATTTATTAATTGCGGCCGTTGTATTAATAGTACTTGCTATTATCGGGAAAAAGGCCGGCTGGTTCGGAAAGGATACCGTTTATGATATAGCAACCGAAATGGTTGAAAAACGGAATATTACTGAATATATAACTGCAAATGGTAAAGTCCAGCCTGAAACCGAAGTAAAGATAACGCCTGACGTATCAGGTGAAATTGTAGAATTGTATGTTGAAGACGGGGATAAGGTAAGTAAAGGGCAACTGCTTCTTAAAATAAAACCTGATATATATATCTCAAGCAGGGACAGGGCTGCAGCCTCAGTTAACACTGCCAAAGCCAATTATGCCAATTCAAAGGCACGCCTGGAACAGGCCAGATCACAGTTTGAACAGGCCCGCCTGTCATTTAACCGTTATAAAAAATTATGGGATGAAAGGACCATTTCAGAAGCCGACTGGGAATCGGCAAATTCGAATTTTGAAATTGCCGGCGCTGATGTATCCGCTGCCGAACAAAGTGTTATTGCAGCAGAATATTTAGTGAAAAGTGCAGAAGCCTCTCTGAAAGAAGCTAATGAAAATCTTGTTAAAACAACAATATATGCCCCGATGAATGGAATAGTATCAAGATTAAACATTGAAAAGGGAGAACGCGTTGTAGGGACATCAATGATGACCGGTACTGAAATACTCAGAATAGCTGATTTCAATAAAATGGAAGTTCTGGTTGAAGTAAATGAGAATGATATTGTCAGGATAAACGAACTGGATACGGCAATTATTGAACTGGACGCCTATATGGGAAAGAAGTTCAAAGGCCTGGTAACTGAAATAGCAAATTCAGCTCAAATCACAGGCCTGGCAACCGACCAGGTTACAAATTTCGAAGTGAAAATACTTCTGCTTAAGGAATCATATAAAGACCTTGATGAAAAAGGGAATGTGCCTTTTCGCCCCGGCATGTCAGCATCAGCAGATATAAGGACTGAACAAAAGATTGACGTATTGTCTTTGCCCATTCAGAGTATTACCACACGAAAGGATACAACAGAAATTGCAGATACAAGTGCTGTAAGTCCTGAAAATGAAGAACCGCGTGAAGTAGTTTTTATCTTTGAGAAAGACAAAGTAATACAGACTAATGTAACAACGGGCATACAGGATAATAATTACATCGAAATAGTTGAGGGACTTAAGGAAAATGATGAAGTTGTTACCGAGCCTTACAACATTATTGCAAAAAAATTAAAAGACGGAACATTAGTTAACAAAGTAAGTAAGGAACAACTTTACAAAAAGAAAAAATAGCGCTTTGTGATTAATCTTGTACTTATTGCCGGATGGGACTAATACTTAATATTGAAACAGCAACCTGTGTATGTTCTGTGGCGCTTGTTAATAACGGAGAGCTGAGTTCTCTGAAAGAGAGCCTGCAAGATAAATCCCATTCTTCATTATTAAGTGTTTTTATTGAAGAAATCCTAAGGCAAAATAATCTGGCTGTTTCCGCTCTTGATGCTGTGGCAATAAGTAAAGGCCCCGGCTCCTATACAGGCCTTCGTATAGGGGTTTCAACAGCCAAAGGTTTATGTTACGGCGCCACTATCCCGTTAATATCCGTTAGTACATTACAGGCTATGGTTTCAGGTATTTTAAACCATGAAAAAATAAAATGTATTAGCAGGGATAAATTGAGGGAAACCCTCTTTTGCCCTTTAATAGATGCAAGAAGAATGGAAGTATATACAGGTATCTTCGACTATTCAAACAAAATAATTGAAAATATACAGGCAAAGATAATAGACCGGTCCTCCTTTGATAATTACCTTACAGATAAAAAAATAGTCTTTTTTGGTAGCGGCTCAGATAAATGCAAAAATCTGCTGAAAAATAAAAATGCAGTATTTATTGACGGCTTTAATACTTCAGCCGGGTATATGGCAGGTTTGGCAGAAGATGCATATAACAGGGGAGAGTTTGAGAATACAGCATATTTTGAACCATATTATTTAAAAGATTTTGTAGCCACAGTACCGAAAAATAAGCTTAAGGCAAACTAACAGACCTGTGCGGCAAGCTAAAAATGTACTGCAAATATTAATAATTAATATTTTATCGTTAAATTTATTTAGACATAGCTTTTATGAAATATATCATTACAGGCATATTTGTACTCCTGACTTCCTTAAATATTATGAGCCAGTTTGAGATGGTCCCGACAAAAAACAGGCCATTTAAATCAGGTGAAGTATTGAAATATTCACTGAAATACGGGCCTTTTCATGGCGGAGATGCAATAGTTGATCTGAAGCTGGTCAGGTATGAGGATAAACCTGCCTACCATGCCAGAGTACTTGCAAAAAGTGTAGGTATCACTGACAAACTTTACAAAATAAGAGACTATTATGAGAGTTATTTTGACCCCGAAACAATCATTCCTTATATGGCTATCAGAGATATAAGCGAAGGTAATTACAAAGTTTACAGTGAAGTCTATTTTCATCTTGAAGATAGTATGCTGTACAGCCAGAAATTAGATTCGACCTTTATTGTTCCTCCTTCTATCCTTGATATGGTTACTCTGTTGTATTATATCAGACGTATAGATTATAAAAAAATAAATTTAGGCGATTCATTAAATATTGTAACATTTTTTGACGATGAGATATTCCCTTTTCCAATACGCTATAAAGGCAAAGAAATAATTAAAACCAGGTTAGGTAAATTCCCTTGTTTGATTTTTGTGCCTGTGGTTGAACCCGGCAGAATATTTGAATCAGAAGATGATATGACCTTCTGGCTTTCTGATGATAAAAACCTTATTCCAATCCGTGTAAAATTCGATCTTATAGTTGGTTCTGTTAAATGTGATCTCTCAGAATATTCAGGTGTGAAATACGAATTCAATACTGTAGAATGAGATTTTTTTCATTGCATACTGGATATTTAATGCAATTGGGTTATTTTTGTATGCATTAATTTTTTATGATCTTATGGCTACAACAGCAGATTTCAGAAATGGCTTATGTATTGAATTCAATAACGATCTTTATTCAATAGTACAATTTCAGCATGTAAAACCGGGCAAAGGGCCCGCTTTTGTGCGCACAAAACTCAAAAACCTTTCCACCGGAAAAGTAATTGACAATACATTTACATCAGGTGTAAAGGTTGAAACCGCCAGGGTTGAAAGACGGCCATATCAATTTTTATATAGCGACGATATAGGCTTTAACTTCATGCACAGTGAAACATTTGAACAGGTTACTATTAACAAAAATCTTCTTGAATCTCCTGAACTTTTAAAAGAAGGACAGCAGGTTGAAATTATTTATCATGCTGACACAGAGACTCCACTTTCATGCGAATTACCACCCTTCGTAATACTGAAAATTACTTATACTGAACCCGGAGTAAAGGGAGATACTGCTTCAAGTGCGTCAACCAAGCCGGCGACAGTTGAAACCGGTGCGCAAATTACCGTTCCCTTATTTATTAATAACGGAGATACTATTAAGGTCGACACACGCTCAAAATCATATGTTGAGAGAATAAAAGAATAATAATATATAATATATGCCCTGTGAATAAAGTACAACATAAAGCTTCAATAAAAAGGCTGGAACTTACAACATTCAAATTAAGAGCCCTGCTCAATATAACACAGGCTATAAATGAAAACCTTACCCAAACACAACTGCTTCAAAGATATGAAGAACTTTTAACCAGGGACCTGAATATCAGCAAAGTACTGATATTTAAATATGAAGATTCCTGGAAATGTATCTTAAAATCCGGCGATATAGGCGCCACATATGAAAATATTGATGTTGAAAAAGACCTGATACCTATTAACGAGATATCTTTTGTAACATCCTCATCTACAACTTCACTTAATGATTTTGATATAGTTATCCCCGTTATTCATAAGGGCGCCCCTGTAGCATTTGTTATTATTGGCGATATTGAAGAAGGTGAAGGTGTGAGTCCCACTATCAAACATCTTAATTTTATTCAGACTCTTTCCAATATCATTATTGTAGCTATAGAAAATATAAGGCTTTTCAAAGAGAGCCTGAGACAGGAAGCATTCAAAAAAGAGCTTGAGCTTGCATCAAAAATGCAGAATTTATTGATCCCTAACCAGGCTAATCTCCCTCAGAACAAAAAAATCCATGTCACTGCATTCTATCATCCGCATTTTGAAGTTGGTGGCGACTATTATGATTATCTTGAGCTAAGCAAGGATGAATTTGGTTTTTGTATATCTGATGTTTCAGGCAAAGGTATGCCTGCTGCCCTGTTGATGTCAAATTTTCAGGCAAATTTAAGAGCGCTTTTTACACATGAAATATCTTTGGCTGCCTTAGTAGAAAAGCTAAATGAGAGAGTTATGCATGCCGCCGGCGGAGAAAAATTCATTACACTCTTCCTTGGTAAATTCAATTTCAAAACCAGGGAACTTGAATATATTAATGCCGGACATAACCACCCCATAATGTATCAAACGAAGAAGAAAGCCTTATCTATGCTGAATAAGGGATGTGTCGGCATTGGAATGCTTGATGAAATTCCTGTGATTAGAAAAGGATCGATTACTATAGAAGAAAATACAAAAATCCTTTGCTATACTGACGGATTAATTGAACTTCTGGATGGAAAAGGAATATCCTATGCAACAAAAGAAATTGAAGTATGCCTTTCAAACACAAACAGTATTAAGAATAATATTGATGATATTATAATAAAGCAGGGAGTAATTGACGGAAGTACTTCCATTTTTGATGATATATCAATACTTGGAATAGAGATCTTTTAAATATCTGCTGAATTTTGATTTTCTTCTTTAGCAGAAACATCCATAGCAACCAGTATTGCTGCATAACCCCAGAATAAGGCAGAAGCTTTATCCGTATCAAGAAAATTATTCGCTATGCCATGAACATAATAAGTTATTAATCCCAGCACTAATGTAAGACTTAGTATTTTTAACGACTTTGTATTGGCGTTCCTGTAAACCCTGAAACCCGTTATTAAAGTTACTATGATAACTGCTATGATACTCAGCATTCCGAACAATCCTGACTCAGACAACGGCCCCAGGTATTCACTATGGGCATTTCCTTTGTCTCCCTCTTCAGTGCTTATCGGAGTTTTTTCATAACTTATCTGATAAGGTGCATATTTAAAAGTATATGTTCCCGGCCCCCATCCAAAAACCGGCCTTTCCTTAAACATTCTTACCGCGCAATTCCATCTGTTTAACCTTTCTACATTTGAATAATCATTTGTGATATTTGATATTGACTGAATATGTTCCGTCAGCTTTGCTGAGGAATCCGTTGTATTTTTCCCCATGCTAAAAACAATTTCCGTAATATTTACAAATACCAGAAAAAGAATATATATACCTATAACAGATAAAACCCACAATCTTATTCTGAAAATTGTTGTAAGAAATATTACTACTGCAAATATCAAGCTTAGCCATGCAGCCCGGGAGTATGAAAGAGTAAGCGCAACAATGCAGATCATAAGAAAACCCACTGAAAAGAATCTTTCCGAAACCTTGTTATTTTTATCAATAATAAATCCGGCAAGAACAGGAATAATCATTGCCAGAATGGCTCCATATGATGTATGATCATTAAAGAAAGGGCTCATCACATAATGTGATGCCCGCTGATCAAATAATCCTATTGACACATGCCTGAAAGTTGTATAAAAAATCACAAGGCTCAAAGGCAATACATATGCCCACAGATACTTTTTCGAAAAAGAAAATTTTTTGGAGAATTCAGCTGTAATAAAATAAAACGCTACAATAAACCATAAACGTGACAAAAAGAATTTAAGAGATACAATGGTCATGGTGCTTGTTAATGCAGTAATCAATATCCACAACAGGTTAAAATATATTGCTATTGATACCGGGTGAAGAAGTATCCTTTTGTCAATGACTTCAAATCTTATGATTTTAATGAAAAATAAGAAGAATACAGTTATAATAAGTATTTCTGACGGCAAATACAGATTCACACTTAAATCATCAAAAAACTCATACAAAGGTACAGACAGGGGCACTAAAAAAATAATCAGCAAAAGGAAGTTGTCAAGCCTTATAAATGCTACGGATAAGGTCAGTAATATGATGGGTATAAGTACTATGTACGGAATTTCCCTGACTACAAAAACACAGTTTATTAAAATAAATAATAATGCACTGATTATAACGATATGTTTTGTAATGAACCTTGTCAGCATAATTAACTTTTAACTGTGTTTTTCCTTATAATTTCCACAATTAATAACATAAAAAATGTAAATAATAATGTAGCGAATGCGGAAGAAAGTACAATAATCATTCTTTTGGGAGTTGACTTTTTCTCTGCCGGATATGCAAAATCCACAATATATTTATGAGGCATTATTTGTTCTGATTCGGCCTTTGCTTCAACATGTTTTGAATTTAATGCATGTAATAATGATTTAAAGTAGTTATTCTTATCCCTTATTGAAACATATGCGGATCCATATTTGCCAAGTTTTTCAAGTTGTTTTTCAATCCTCTTTGCTCCTTCCATATTACCATCCTTTAATGCCAGTCCATAGGTTTCCGTTAACCTTTCTGCCTGTGCTTCATAATGGTTAATGCCGATTTTGTTAAGAACAGTTAATGAATCTTCACATTCCTTAATCCTTCCACTTAAATCTGCAATTTGCTCCTCTACCATCTGCAGGCCAATCATAGCTCTTTCTCTGATCATGTCAGAATAAACCGTATCAACAAGGCTGGCAATATTATTAGCAATATCTGATGCAATTTCAGGATCCTTGTCCATTACAGTAATAACAACTGACAAATATTTTGTTCGTTTATAACTTATATGCCCGCCGTAAGCTTCATATAATAATGTACGTTTATATCTGTGCGTAGAATCAATTTCGTAATGTTCCATCAGGTCAAATTCATCAATTATCCTGTCTCTGATCCTGTTTGAATTCAGCACCTGCATCAGTTGCTCCGATTCCGCTTCCCTTCCAAATGACAACATCCCCTGTCCTCCAAGGTAACTATATGAAAAAAGATATTTTGAGATTGATGCATCAGGCTGAGCAAAAAGAACAACCTCTGATTTGTACATTGGAGTTATCACGTATGATAGCAACCCCGAAGAAACAGCTGCCAGGAAAGTAAGCAATATTAAAATAAATTTTTTATTCCAGGCCAGCATTATCAGGTCCGTTGAATTTAATTCAAACTTGTATTTTTTTTCTTTACTCATTTTTTGATATTTTAATTTATATTATCCTTAATATATAATAATTTTTTTTCCCTTTCTGAATAAGAATATATTTCCCTTTTAAAAGATGTTTTTCATGTACCATCAATTCAGCATCAGTTATCTTCTCTTTATTTATACTTAATCCTCCATCATTAACCAGTCTCCTCAGTTCTCCCTTTGAAGAGAATACCGGTGACTTTTCAACCAGCAGTCCGGTAAGCTCTATCTTATTTCTAATAACTTCTGAATTTATTTCATATTGTGGCACTCCCTCAAATACACTCAAAAATGTATCTTCATCAAGCTTTTTTAATGATTCGGTTGTTCCTTTTCCAAACAAGATCTGGGAAGCCTCAACTGCCGAATCCAGCTCAGCTTCCGAGTGAACCATAACAGTAAGCTCCTCAGCAAGCCTTTTTTGCAGAATCCTCAGATGAGGGGCTTTCCTGTGCTCTTCAATTAATTCATTTATTTCATTAAAAGCAAGTAAAGTAAATATTTTCATATATTTCTCAGCATCTTCATCAGAGCTGTTCATCCAGAACTGATAAAAAGCATATGGCGATGTTCTGTCAGGATCAAGCCATATATTTCCTTTTTCTGTCTTTCCGAATTTTCCTCCGTCAGCTTTGGCTATTAAGGGCCATGTTAATGCAAAAGCCTCTCCCTGTTCCTTTCTTCTTATCAATTCATTGCCTGTAGTAATGTTCCCCCACTGATCGGAGCCTCCCATCTGTAATTTACAGTTCTTATGCTTGAATAAGTATAGAAAGTCGTAGCCCTGAACCAGCTGATATGTAAATTCCGTAAAAGACATTCCTGAATTTGACTCTTCGCCCAGCCTTGTCTTTACACTGTCCTTTGCCATCATATAATTTACCGAAATATGTTTGCCGATATCACGAATGAATTCAAGAAAAGAAAATCCTTTCATCCAGTCATAGTTATTCACCAGCTCAGCAGCATTAGGTGCGCCGGATTCAAAATCCATAAATTTCGCAAGCTGTTTCTTTATCCCTTCCTCGTTCTTCAGCAAAGTCTTTTCATCAAGCAGGTTCCTCTCCGTTGATTTACCCGAAGGGTCTCCAATCATTCCTGTAGCTCCTCCAATCAGAGCAACAGGTTTATGGCCTGCCAACTGAAAATGCTTTAACATCATAACGCCTACCAGATGCCCGATATGAAGAGAATCACAACTCGGATCAATCCCAACGTAGCCGGTTGTCATTTCTTTTGAAAGCTGCTCCTCAGTCCCCGGCATGATATCATGTATCATGCCCCTCCACTTCAGTTCCTCAATAAAATTCATTACGCAAATTTTTGCAAAGATAACATTTGGTGAGAAAAATTAATGTAAAATCAAATTTATACTGCAATTTCATCCACCGGCCGCCTGTCCCTTTTGATTTTTTCATATTCAAACTTAAAATAGGGGAATATCATCGGTGCCAGTGCTGATAACGGTTTGTATAATAAAGATTTGCTTACTTTTTCCCTTGGCAGGAATGGAGCCCTGTAATCTATGGTATTTATTATTACCAGTACAATACTTATAATAAAAGCTATCTTAATTGTGCCGAAAAGCAACCCGAGGATCCTGTTCACAAAATCAAGGGCCACTATTTTAAAAAATTTCTCAGTTATCCTTGCCACCAGATGAACTGCAATTACAATAAGCACAAAAGTAATGGCAAATGCTGTTAACTGTAAATAATCACCTTTAAAATCAAGCTTCTCCGTAAGCACAAAAGCCGTGTACCCCGAAAATTTTATTGCCCCAAAAACGCCAAGAAACAAGGCAGCCAGCGATGCCGCCTGAATTATCAATCCTTTGGAAAAACCCTTATATGCTGCCCATAGAAAAATAACAAGAAAAACAATATCAATAATGTTCATATTATCCCGTTCAATATTATAAATCCAAAAGTAATGAAAAGAATTTTAAATAATCAAGTGAACTTTTAAGTATAATAAACAGTAAATATTTGTATCATTAATCATTTTCAATAATTTTGTGGCGCTTTAATCTTTTTTGCCTTTCGTTTTTCGTTTTTCGTTATTCGCCGTTCGCTTTTCGTTATTAGCTTATAGCCATTCTATGCTAACTATTTACAGGCAACGCGAGATAAAGGAATGATTAACGGAAGCAAAAAATGAGTTTCCGGCCCCGTAGTTCAACGGATAGAATAGCGGTTTCCTAAACCGTAGATACAGGTTCGATTCCTGTCGGGGCTACAATTATTTATTGATTTGATAAACATCCACCCCTTATTAACTTAAAAATTTTTCTACTTTTGCTTTCTCCTGTATTTTGTCAGTAAAAAAGAAGATTTTTATATAAAAGGTGAGCTTTTCAATGCGCAGAGGAAGAGTGAAGACATTTCTTTTTGTTATCCTGTTATTATGTGGATTCTGTATACAGATTATCCCTCAGAATATCGATACGTTTTATCTTTCAGCAAATTACACAAACACCCCCCTTACAGATTTTTTATCAGACATTGAAAATAAATACCCTGTTAATATATATTTTAAAGATGAGTGGTTTGCAGGTGATACTATAAATATTTCTTTCGATAAAACTCCTTTGCCTGAAGCACTTAACAAAGCAATTAAAGGCAGTCCATACCTCTACCGCGTTATTCAGGACAATTTAATAGTATTTATGCCGAAAGAGGAAGTTGCATTACTAACAGGACAAATGGTTGACTTAAGCAGTGATTTACATGATATCAGTACTGTGGTAATAGGGGATCCTGATGAAGCCGGGAAATACAGGCAGGTTACGCTGACAGGCAGAATCAGTGACGGGAAAACGGGAGACGCTCTTATAGGGGCAACTGTGCATATTGAAAATACAACTCACGGTGTTGTGAGCAATTTAAACGGCAGATACTCACTTGATATCAGACCCGGAATATATACCCTCGTGATCTCAAGCATCGGGTTTGAAAAGGCTGAATATAATGTTAAGATCATAAGTTATGGAAAGCTGGATATCGAACTGTTTGAAAAATCTGTAAGGATAGATGAAATAGCTATCTACGGACAGAGAGCAGATGTGAATGTCAGAAGGAACCAGATGAGCCTTATTGAAATGGATGCGAAAAATATCAAACAGCTGCCTGCTATCACCGGTGAAAAAGATATTTTGAAAAGCCTGACAATGATGCCGGGTGTTAAATCAGTAGGAGAATTTGGCTCAGGTATTAACGTCAGGGGAGGCGGAGAAGACCAGAATCTTTATCTCCTGGAAGGAGCCCCAATATTCAATACTTCCCATGTTTTCGGCCTGTTATCCGTTATTAATCCTGATGCCGTAAGCAGCGTTGCTCTTTATAAAGGGCATATACCTGCAGGATTTGGGGAAAGAGTGTCTTCCGTAATGGAAATAAAGATTAAGGACAGTAATGTTGATAAATTTCATGGCAGGGGTGGCATAGGATTATATAACAGCAGGTTTATGATTGAGGCCCCTGTTTATAAAAATATTGTAAGCTTCAATCTTGGCGCCAGGTCAAGTTACTCCGACTGGTTACTTAAACAAATACCTGATTATAACCTGCAGAACAGCTCTGCTTCGTTTTATGACGTAAACGGACTTCTTAAATTAACCCTTAAAAAAAATCAACTCGGTTTTTTCGGTTATAAAAGTTATAACAATTTCAACTATGCCTCTGAACTAAATTATGAATACGAAAATACCCTCGGGTCCTTAAAATGGAACCATCCCTTTACATCAGACATAGCTTCTTCCCTGAATATCTCCTTTAGCCGCTATGAGGTCAGGAAATGTGATCTCAGTAAACAATTTGAACAAAACAGGATAAAATCACAGATAGACTATTTAAGCGGGAGGTATAATATCTCCTTCCTTGGTTTCCCGAATCATAATATTGACTTTGGATTGCAGGGCATCTTCTATAAGATTAATCCCGGAGAAAAAACTCCCCTGAATGATACTTCATTAATAAATCCTGAATTTTTAATGCCTGAACAGGCTTATGAAGGTGCATTATACATCAATGATTTGTACGAGATAAATGACTATTTATCGGTAAACGCAGGTATCAGGTATTCCTGTTATTTTTTCACAGGCCCTCTTAATATACCTCAATACGCGCAGGGAGCACCAATCAAAGATATTTCAATTATTGATTCCCTTTATTATAACAAAGGTGATATCATACAGCAATATTTTAATCCGGAACCCCGCCTTTCAGTTAAGTTTCAGCTTAATGAAAGCAACTCTGTCAAATTGAGTTATAACAGGAACAACCAGTATATATCACTTATTTCGTTCACGTCCATATCAACACCTGAAGATGTATGGAAATTATCAGGCCCGTACCTCAAACCTGTCAGAGCTGATCAGGTTGCCATAGGTTATTTCCGTAATTTTCTGGACAACAGTATAGAAACCTCCGTTGAAGCTTACTATAAAAAGCTTGCCAACCTTGTTGAATATAAGAACGATGCAGATATCGTAATGAGACAAAACCTTGAAACAGAATTAATAAATACCGCCGGTAAAAACTATGGCATTGAATTTTTCCTGAAAAAGAAAACAGGAAAGCTGGATGGATGGATTAGTTATACGTTTTCAAGAACATTTAAGAAAACCAGCGGTATTTACAGCGATGAAATCATTAACGGTAACGAGTATTTCCCTTCATCATTTGATAAACCCCATGCATTAACAATACTGGTGAATTATAATGTAATCAGGAGGTTTCGCATTTCCGGCAACTTTACATATATGTCGGGCAGGACCGTCACGCTTCCCGAATATAAATATTATATCGGGGGACAGGAACTTGTATATTACTCAGACAGGAATAAATACAGGCTCCCTTCGTATCACAGGCTCGACTTATCAATAAGTGTGGATGAAAGCCTCAGACTGAAGAAAAAATGGAAAGGCAGCTGGACATTTTCACTGTTAAATGTATATGCCAGGAAAAATGCTTATTCGGTATTTTATACAAAGGAAATGCCCAATTATGAAAATAACTATATGAAATTTAATCTTTTTAAATTGTATATTATTGGTAAACCATTACCAGCAATTACCTATAACTTTATTTTTTAAACTATTAATACATGACAGTTACTTGCCGGGCACTGATACTATTGATTTGTATTTTATCTTTTATTTCATGCCATGAGGCATATTTCCCCGATGAACTTGATGCTCAGGATAAAATACTTGTTGTGGAAGGTTATATTGATGACGGACCCGGCCCATTTCAGGTAAAACTTAGCCGGGCATCAGTATTTAATGAAACCAGTTATGATGAAGTTAAAAATGCAAGCGTTACTATCTCGGATAATCTGGGTAACAATGAACTGTTAAAGGAACACAATGATGGCCGCTACCTGAGTACCTCCGGAAAAATAATGGGAATACCCGGAAGAGAATACACGCTTCATATTGAACTGGAAAACGGAAATATATATGAATCAGGCCCAACCATCATGCCCCCTGTTTATGAAATTGATACCTTATATGCAGAAACGGGATACAAGAATGTCACAAGCAAGGATATATCAGGCAAGCTAAAAATAGACAGGCAGCAAGGATTATTTGTTTATGCCGATATCAGTACACATACAATTAATCAGCAATTTTACAGGTTCAGAAGCAGATTTATATCTCAAAAACAATTTTATTATGTGATCAATGGAGGTACTCCTGGAAGAATGTTGATCCCCATGTATTGCTGGTGGCCCGGGATGCTTGATGATAACATAAACGTGAAATCGACTATTCCGTGTAACAATGAAAATCTCATTAAGAAACATCAGCTGGGTTTTCTTCCGTATTATTTTGATATGCGGTCGGCGACCGATACAAATACTGTCGTTTATCAGCATGGCTGGGTGGTGTCGACTACTGTATATTCAATAACAAAAGAGGCCTATGAATATTATAATTCGATATCGACGCAGATTAGCGGGGAAGAACGTATTTTTGACCCGATACCTTCACAAATAACGGGAAATATACATTGCCTGAATGACACTACTGAACTGGTATTAGGCATGTTTGAAATAGCTTCAAAAATTAACAAGTATACAGCATTTTTCTGGTTTCATGGAAGAAAGAATATTACTGTTATTGATTTGCCGGATTATTCTGCTCCGTCGGAAAGTGGTTGCCAGAACTCACTTCCACCTGATTTCTGGATTGAATTCTATTAGATTTAAAAAAGTGAAAAAATACAGGTTCATGATAAAATATTTGCCAGTTGCCTTACTTATAATCTTATCAGGATTGTTTCCGCACTTAAACAGCCAGGATTATAACCTTACCGGCTTCAATAATGATTGTTTCCTGAAAATGAATGAAAAAGTATATGTACAGCTTGAAAAATATGTATTTATCCCCGGTGAACCTTTAAAATACAAAGTTTACGTTGTAAACGCATCAACACTAAACAAAAGCCTGAACAGCAAGGTCGTATATTTTGAGATCCTGGGACATTACGGGCAGGTGTTCTCATGGCGCGCCAATTTAGATAACGGGATGGGCAACGGAATGGTAATTATTCCTGATTCTATTTCAGGTGGCGTATACACATTAAGGGCCTATACCAACTGGATGAGAAACATATCTCCCGAATTTCTCTTTTCAACCCGTATTATTATTACAAAAATCAGCGAACCCGGGCTTGATAAACTCTACGGCCCGAATCTTACATCTGCTGATGCAGTTGATTCACTTTCGCTTCAGAATCCAAATCAATCAGAATATGATCTTAGTGTCGAAAACATATGGCCGGATAAGTATATCGTTAATATAACCCGAAATATACCTGATAGTGCAAATCCCGGAATGTTTCGGCTTGTTATATTGTTACGCGGACAAACATTGAATAATATCCCGCTTACTATAAATGAAAGTGTTACAAAAGTCAGTGTCAGTAAGAGCACCTTATCAGAAGGTATTTTTAATATTATCCTTATAAATCCTTATAATGTTGCTGTATGCGAAAAGCTTGCATATATCCCTTCGGAAAATTCCAGCTCCTTAAATATAAATACGTCAAAAAATATTTACGGTAAAAATGAAAAAGTCGTCATGGAGTTGACATTAAACAACATGACTCAATCCGATACTGCATGGTTATCAATAGCAGTAACTGAAAATAATCCTGCCCAATCCATATTAAATAATGCCGGCATTTCATCTTATTTATCGTTTTATTCTGAGATTTCAGGTTATTCTCATTTATCAGATTTACCGCTATCAATAAGCGATAAACAGGCTAATAAAATGTTACAAACTATTTCTCCTGATAAGTACATATGGAATTATGCTTCAGAAGAAAATGACAGGCCCTGTAAGTATATTATGGAAAATAAGGGATTTGTCATGTCAGGCAGGATCCTGAAACAAGCTGGCGGTCCCCCGCTTAAAAATAAACTTGTTATATTATCATCTGCTGATAGCCTTGCTTCGATAAAGTATTGTTATACTGACTCAAATGGCAATTTTTATTTTTTACCTGGTCAATCATATGACAACCGCGATTTAATTCTTCAGATTATAAACAATAATGATGAAGGCGAAAACATCTGGTGGGAAATAGATAAAAAATCCCTTCCCTTAGCGGAGATTGGTAATAACTACATGCCTGTTTCTCACGAATCTGAGGAATACCTGGAACATTGCAGGGAAATGGTACTTATAAACAATATATACAAAGAAAATACCGAAACCGGTGAAATTAATGAAATACCAACTGCCCTAACTGACCATAGAAACTTTTGCGGGAAACCCGATTATGTTATATATCCATCGGATTATGTTGAATTAAAAGATTTCCGGGAAATATCACAAAATATCCTGATGGGCGTAAGATTCAGGGGGAAAACAGACAATTACCATGTTAAAATATTTGATCCCGTTAATGAAATTGCTATGCCCGCCAAAGCAACTGTATTATTAAACGGGGTGCCCTTCAATGATCTTAACTACATTTCAACCTTAGGTTCAAAAGATATAAAACAAATCGATGTTTATCAGACTGAACTTTTATATGGAGAGCTGACTTTTTACGGAATATTGTCAATTTATACATTCGACTGTAAAATTCCTGACACTTACCTGAACAATTATGCATATGTTTATAAGAACAAAGTACTGCCATCTGTAGTGTTTCCCGAAAAAAACATTGAACAAACAGGACAAAATGATATTAAAAACAGGCCTTGTTTCAGGCAAACCCTGTTCTGGGAACCTTCACTAAGAGTTCAAAGGCAGAACAAAGTTACTGTTGTGTTCAATACATCTGAATTAAAAGGTGAATATAAAATAATAGTCCAGGGTTTAACCTCGGGGGGAATCCCTCTGGAAGCAACTTCTGAAATTGAAGTAAAATAATTAATACCCTGCAATATGAAAAATTTGTTACTTCTGTTAATACTCATTCTCTTACTCTGTACGAAACTCACATCTCAGAATTATTATTGTAATTGTGATATTAATGACTCATATCCCATTGATATTGAGGACAAGCTGTTCGGCAGAATCTTTATAAACAGGTTTATTAATTATGATTCGCAATTCTTTTACAGGTGGGCAAAAGGAGATGTTACTCTTTATGACAGCACGGTATTAAAAAACAAGTATATACGATACAATCATTATCTTGATGAACTTATATGGACAAGAAAACTGGATTACAAATCCGCAATTATTGATAAACAGTCTGTCAGAGCTTTTTCTATTTATGATGATAATAATGCCCCGGTTGCACACTTTATAAAAACAAGATTAAAAAACTGGTACGAAAATGATTCCATTGACATTTTCCTGCAGGTTCTTGTTGAAGGGAATATATCTTTATATGCTGTACGAAAAATAGAGCTTATTGAAAATGTTATTTATAATAAAGACAGGTATTATGTTCTTCTGGAAGGCAATTACAATAATTTTAAACCTTCACGCGTAAATTTACTAAGACTTTTCCCCGGTAAAAGGGCGGAATTCAGGTCAATATTACGCAAAAATAAATTGCAGGTAAGACACGAAGATCAGTTAATTAAAGCAATTGAGCTTTATAATACTTTTTGATAACATCTTACCCAGTCTACCTCCATAACAGCCGGCAGATTATTCCCTTTCACATCCTTGTAAATACCGGAGCTAAGGATTAAATACATTGATTCCTTCGGTACACCCTGATTTGATGTCGCAACTGTCACTTCGTTGATCTTCCATGTAAGTTTTTGTTCAGACCATTCCAGTGAGTATATATAGAAATCACCGGCATATTTTGACATCCCCATCCTGAATATTTTTTTCCTGATCCCTTTATTTTCTTCAGCATCACCCCAGAAATTGCTCATGACCAGCCTGTTTTCCGCTTTTACAATATCGATATGAGGGATTGCCTGTTTTGACAACATCCAGAAGGCATGATTAACAGTAACACTTTTATTAAATCTGATCTTTGCTTCAAAAATGCCGTATTTCTGCCTGTAACTGTTACCGGTACTTATAAGTCCTGATGTATAATTAAAATCCTTCGGGAAAAACCCGATCTGAGGATTCCAGGCTTTACCCTTAGCTTCCTGTTTCCTTGTTATTATCTTCAGTATCCCATTTTCAAATTCAAGGTTTTCCCCGTCAGTATAAATATGTTTCTCATTAGCAAGGGCATAACTTTCCTTTAAAAGGGCATCGCCCCAGAAGTACTTTGTTATCCATTTTTTTCTGTTAAGTGCACCTTCTTTAAAATCATCCTCGAATGTCACTTTCCATTTCTTAAGATCGTCAAACTTTGTTGAGCCCTTAAGCATGTGATACCATACTATCTTGTCTGATTTTTTTAATTCAATATATTTCTGTTCCAGTTTATACTCATCAGATAATTCCAGTTTCTTCGCCGGAGGCAATAACATATAATCCTTAACTTCCCTGAACTTTTCTGACTGTATTATTTTCTCAAGGTCCTCGAGCTTGCTGATCCTTTCAGTGCCGTTAAGTTTTACAAAGTTGGAATATAATGCCGAAGTTTTAAATTTGAAATTATCCTTAAACGTTTTTGAATTTTTCAGTCCGTTGAATTCCTCCTGCTTGCGGTATTCATCAGTTTCCTGAAACTTTTGATTTTCTATTTTCCTTTTTTCTTCCTTATAGTCGTTTGAATTAATATATTTTTCAAGTTCTATAAAAGCTTCCAGCTCCTGCGAATTATGAAGTTCTTTATAATCATTCAGAATATGCATGCCGGCAAGTTTGAAGTAATTTTTAAACTCACCCGATTTTTTCAATCCTTTATAATGCTGTAATTTTTGATTTTGTTGCGAAAGTTTAAAATCACTCTTCTTCATCGAACGCCGCTCGGACTTAAATTCATCTGACCTTATAAAATTGCCTGATTCTTCAAATTCTTTGAGCCTTTTTGAATCATTCAGATTATTATAATCAGGATATCCTTTAAGACTTACAAACCTGAAATAGTTTTTGACTTTAGCTGACTTCTTCTGCTCAATATACTGCTGAAGGGTTTTAAATAAGTCAGAACCTTCAAATTTCTTTTTCGGCGATAACGCCATATACTCTTTCACCTTTAAAAAATCAGGAGTTTTAAGAAATTCTTCAAGCTTATGATATTTCTTTAGTTCATCTGATTCTTCAAAAGACCTGAATTCCTTAAGTTCTGCCGAATTTTTGGTTTTATAATAATTCTTAATATCCTTTTCATTCTTAAGGCGTATATATTCCTGTTCCTTCCGGTACTCATCCGTATCCTTAAATCTCTGAGCCTGGATTTCCTTCTTTCTTTGTGCAAACTCAGGAGATGTTACTTCACTTTCCAGCTCGATAAAATCAGCTAATTCCCGTGATTTTTCGAAATCCGAATAAGCTTCGTACTCTCTTTGAAGAGCCGCTCTTTTTTCTTCTACTTCCGATGTTTTGGGAATTAAACCCAGTATTGCTTTAAAACTTACCATTTTTTAAGATTTAGGATTTAATCACTTTGCTGTAAAACTAAAATTAACCAAAAAGATTGCGTAAAGATATTTGTAAGTTAAAGATATAAAAAATGAACAATTTATGAGTTATGAATTATAATTTTCCTATTATCCCTGTAAAAGTAAGTCCGATGATACTGTTTTTTATTTTTCTTGTAACTTCATTTTCAACTTCTGCATCGTTCATCATGCTTGCACACATAAATCCTGACAACCCAACACCAAAATATCGTGTTATCATAATGCTTGTGCCCAGTTTCAATTCAAATCCAATCCCCGGTTGTGAACTGAATGCATCCGAAATGCCGGGCACAGGATAACGGACGGTTTTATTTCCGGTAACTGACCCTGACAGATATAACCATTCCGGGATAGCGTATATTGTTAGTCCGCCTCCAAATTCATATATACAAATGGACGAGTACTCATATATGCCCCTGCTTCCCAGGATTTTATAGGTGTCAGTAAAAACATCGGCCCCAAACATCCCGTGGAAATATATATTTTTCATCACTCCTATTCCCATGCATATGTCTGCCGGCAGCGTAAAGCCTTCAATGTCAAAGCTTCCAATGCTTGTCTTACCGTATGCGACCCCGAATTCACCACGAAAAAAATATTTTGCTGATTTTGAATTTGAAGCTCTGTGCTTTCTGTCAGAAGGGATTATCACTTTTCTCTGTGCAGAAATATTAGTGCTGATCATCAAACATGCAAAAATGCCGGCAAGAAATAGCTGTATGCGCATGAAACAGGTTAATTTTCAGGAGTAATTATTAAGGGATCACTTTATATCGCAATATAAAACCAAATAAGAAACCAATTTACCATAAAAGAACCATACTAATAAACTTTGAATCCTGTTAAAGTAGCTTCGCCAACTTCATCCGAAGATCCTGAATTTACAACCATATTAACAATATCTCCCTGTGTAAGGTAAAGCATAAATGAACATCTTACCGTCTCATTGCCGGCATTCCCAACCAGTTCATCATATAATGAATTATTTATATAAATGCTTATCTTTTGCGTTTGCAGGGCATCATAGATAAAATAGAATGAATATAATCCTGTAAAAGGTGCATTAAAATCGCCGCTATGATGGTTATAAACATTGCCATTATCGGCTTTTTCTTCGTTAAATATCAGATATATATCTGAAAGGGGTGAAACATTTGATACTGTGGTTTTATCTGCATAAAAATATATACTCTGCGGATTTACCAGTCCGGTAATGTTAATTGCATTACCTCCTGAAATTCTTATAGAATCGCTTTCAAGTGATATTGTTTGCTCATCTGTGTCATCATAAAACTTTCCGAGGCCGATCTTATTGCCTCCTGAAATACGGATGCTATCACCGTCAATGTAAAGGTTCTGGTTATCCGTATTATCAAGGTAAGGGGCCAGGTTAACAGGATTTGCATCGGTATTATTTGTAATTACAAGTACGTTATTATCCAGCATCAGATCCTGTATTTCATTTCCCGGCTCATAATCAATAGGTACGGAACTCTGTTCAGAGCCATTGCTGTTTATCAGCAGAAGTTCATTTTCTTCCGTGTCAAGTGACAGGGACTGAATTTCATTTGTTGCATCCTTATCATGATCGTCAGGGTCTCCGTAACCTCCGCCTTCGCCACTGGCAGCATATTCCGCAAATAAGGCATACGGTACGCTCATAAACTGGGTTATTCCCATATTCAGGTATTCGCCCTCATCACGGAATTTTATTTCCACCTTAAGATAGTGGACCCCGTCACCCCACTGAATATCTGAGAACTCATCCTGCAAACCCCCTTCACGCGTGCCCTGCCCGATAGTTAATGTAAACAACCCGAACCTGTTTGTAGTTATATTGGAATGATTCTCTATCCACTGGACATCCCCCCCTGAACTTCCGGAAATAATTGACATCCGGACAGTAATTGCCTGATTGGCCAGTTCCTCTCCTGTAAAATCACGTGCAACTGCCTGATAAGTTATACCCTGGGGAGCGCCCTGAGAAAAACCGTTAAAAACGGTCATCATGGCAATACATGAAAATATATATAGTTTAATCAGTTGTCTCATACTTTATTTGTACTATTTGTAAAATCTTATTAAAGTACTATATCTTTATTATCTTACCTGTTTTTAATAAATCCCCTGTTGAAGAGTAGATATAAATTAAATAAATACCCTGAAAAAAATCTGAGAAATCAACGCTTTGTTTATACCCTTCAAAAGCCCCGGAGATATTAATCTCATGAAAAAATACCCCGATTATTGAATATATCCTGATCTTATATTCCTTTAACAGCGGATAATTAAACACTATTAACAAATTATCAATAACCGGGTTCGGGAAAAAATCAATTTCATTATTAGAATAATGATATTTTGTGGTTTCAATGCCCGGCTGCTGAAAGCCCTGTGTGAGATAATAATATGAATTATCCGTAAAAGTCTCTGTAACTGCCTCGCCAACTGTCCATTGAACAATTTCAAAGTTATTGTCATATGAATTTCCCAATGAAGAAACAACAGACTGCGTTATAGTCTGACAATTTACTGAAACTGTCAAAATAAACAGGAATAACAAGATAAGGTTCAGGAGTTTCATTTTATTCACTAATTTGTCCCGCAATACCCATAAAAGACATTGCCAAAATAAACCATTAAAAATAGTAATTTAAAGATTATTTATTAACAATAATTTATGAAACGTCCATGATTTTTTTAATCTCAAATTCACAATAAAGAATGATTAAAAAAATCGTGGTAAGTTCCATAAGACAATTGAGAATAAATTTTAAACTTATAAAATATAAAAGTAATCAGAACATTCCGGGTAAAAGCAGCTTTTCATTATTTATGAATATAACATAAAAACAGTAATTTTTTACCGTGAAAAAGACCTGGAAACTTAACGGCAAACGTGTCAGATGAATAGCCTACTTCAGTATGCCAGATGAATAGCCTATTTCAGAATAAATATAAAATCCCCGCCTTCGTCACCTGTATTCTGAATAGTGCCATATTGGGGAATATTCTGACTATTGTTCAATACAGCAGGCTTAATAAGGCTGAACAACTGTTCTGAAGAAAGAAACTCATCTTTATTTTCATCCAGCCTCCTGATAAAATATTCTATAAATACACTCTTATCAGGGACTTCATTTAATGTTCCACTGGTCATTGCTTTCCGGCTTGACAAACTGTAAATTCTTTGTATACCCTGGTTGGCATCCTGAAAACCACTTCGTGATTTGAAAATGCTGCCGCTAAAACATGCATCAGATATCAATAATATATGCCGTGCTTTTATTGCACCAATAAAATCCCTGATCGTGCTGTTTCTGAACCAGTTAGCTGTATTGGCCTTTTTTGCATCCGAAGGCAGCCAGTATCCGATATTTGTACTTTCATCCCAATAGCCGTGCCCGGCGAAAAATATCAGCAGATTATCCTCACTGGTCAGTGTTTTGCTTAATTCATCAAAAGCTACAATAATCTCTTCCCTGGTGGGATTTTCAAGAAAATTGATATTTCTTTTGGGGAAGGAGTATTTCTTTGCCAATAGCTGTCCCAATGTTTTACCATCATTTACCGGCTGGTCAAGATCTTTGATACTCTCATCCTGATATTCACTTACGCCTATGATTAAAGCACTATACTCAACGTTTTTAAATGTTGCCATTGGATCTTCATCAACAAAGGAAACTTCCCTTTCAATATAAATAATCTTTTCAGTGGCAAGTAATTGCTGGTCCCGGGCTAAAATACTTATTGTATTGATATCCACAGCAAGCGGAATTTTAGCATAAAACTCGCCGTTAGACTTAAAAGGTATTTCTTTGCCGTCTATAATTAATTCATATATACCGCCGTCATCTGACAACCTTCCGTTCAGGACGATCTCCTTTTCCTTTGTCTTAAAAGCATTTTCCATCGATGTTGCATAGTTGATCCTTACCGGTTCTTTTATAAAGATATCAGGAGGATTGTTTTGTGTGGCTTTTTTAAGCTCGGAAATCCTCAGGTAATCAACATGAATAAGGGAATTATTACTGACCTGAAAACCGATATAATCACCAAAAAATGACTTGAAGGGCATGTCGTGAACTAATTCTTCATTAATAAAGAAATAGTAATTGTTGTTGATTTTCCTGATAGTCAATTTATTATAGAGCTTCTTCTTTATCACTCCGGATGGAGTAGGAGGAATATAATCATGAAATTCACCGGAGAATTTATCTATGGTATATAAACCGTTTCCGCTAATCAGGAAATCATACTGGTTATTAAAATCGGCTGACTTGCCCCACTGAAGGCCGAAAAACTTCATTGAATCACCTTTTGCAAACCGTATATAAGTCTCTATTTCGAAATCGATATCCTGCGAAAACTCAACCTTTATCAGATCTTCCTTGGCGTTATCGTCAAAAGACTGAAAAAGCAGGTTACTGTTTTCAATTGTTTCCGACCAGTCTCTCAGCTCATGCCCAAGCCCCCATTTATAACGGTTATCATCAAAATCATCATAAAGTATTGCTGTTTTTTCTTCAGATGAGATGCTGTAGTATTCCCTGGGATTCCAGACAGCCTGGCTGTATAGAATGGCCGGAAACCAGATAATTAGAAAAACAAGGCCCTTTATTTTATCCAATAAATTCATAGTAATATCAAAGATAATGAATTAGCTAAGCCGATTGAGAAATTTTTTATAATTTAGGAATCTTAATCAATAAAAGAATTTATTTTTTTGATTAAAATCAATCCCGGCTAATATGAAATCGGTTTCAAAGTACATATTACTCCCGTTTTCAATTATAATATTATTCCCGAAAGGCTATGGCCAGTCTGTCAACTTTACAGAAGTATCATCGGGTATTTCTTATTTACAGCAACCTGTGGCTATTGGTGATATTGACAGGGACCTTGATTATGATATTATTGTTGGCGGAGAAATATATTTAAATAATTCAGGCACATTTACGTCTTATATAAGTCTGGGTAATAATATTCATTCAACTGATCTCGGTGATTTTGATAATGATAATGACCTGGACATAGCTCTCGCCGGTAATGCTATGGACTATGGAGGCAAAATTTACAGATGTTTTCAGGATGTACTGGGTGATCCTTATTTTTTATTTAGTACTAATTTCGATGGCCACTCATATTCTGACGTTGAATGGATGGATATTGATAATGACGGAGACCTGG
>CAZBUF010000143.1:0-12277 GCA_964495025.1 uncultured Bacteroidales bacterium
TAAATGGCTGAATTGTTAAATGGCTGAATTGCTATATGGCTATATGGCTAAATTGTTAAATGGCTGAATAACAAAAAAATCCAATAAACATAAGTTACAGCCTACCTTACGATCCTTATAACCCCTCCACCGTTATATGAATGGTATTCGCCGTTATACATTGCGTCAGCTCCCACAGGCCCCATTTGGAATGTACCGCGTGATACTGCCCTTACCATGTAATAATAATACTGCGGTTTATTATAATTGTAACTATACAGGTTAATAAACAGGTTAATCCTGTCATCCCTGATATCCTGGTAATCAGGATAAGATCTTTCATTTGGCCATTTCATGCCCGGAGGCAGGACAGTCAACCTTGGATTTTCTATTTCAAATCCCGAAGGAAGAATATCTGAAATCACAACATTATCCACCGTATTGCTGGTGCCGTTCTCAATAGATATCTCAACAAGTACAAGATCATTCTGTTTAAATGTTTTGCCGGTTACCTGGTTACCATACCTGTCAAAGAAACGTTTTCTCACCTTCAGGTAACTGTCTTCCTCAACATATTCTCCTTTCGAACTTATTCCTTCAGCTTCCCAGAAATAATAAAGTTTTCCTTTCCCTTCTGTAATTACTTCTATTTCAGTACTGTTTAACTCTCCTGTACTTAGTGTAAGAGTATTATTTTCGCATTTTCCCACGGTTTTCCCCTTTGCTTTTATCGTTGCTGACACATTATTTTCAGCAGCTATCTTTGCCATCTTGCCCATTGCCAGAAATCCAAATACCCTCTCCTGAGTATTTAAATATCTGCTGCTCCCCAGGTAGTCCGATACATGTTTTGCCATGATGGCAATCTGTGGATTATCCGGTTCGACATCCAGCAGGGTATTTAAAGCCAGTGCTTCATCCCTGATGTACGAGTAAAAACTGCCCCCGAAGCTCTTATTTGATTTTTCTCCTTCAAATGATGATGGAAGTATTTCTTTATATTTCTTCTGATCGCCGGCAAGAGCATAAGCTGCTGCAAGAAGGTATTTACCGTCAAGGCTAAGCTGATCCGGGCGTGCTTTGTAATAATTCATTGTTGACATTTGTTTATCCCCGGCAAGAGCAAGAACATACAAAGAATAAGGTACTTCCTTTGGTGCAGTTTTTCGCTGCATTGTTCTGTTATAGTAATAAGATATGGTTTCTTTCTTTTTCAATCTCGTATTTATGTATTTTAAAAGTTTATCCAGGAATTCTTCATCCACGTCATAGCCTGCTTTCTTTGCTTCAACTGCAAAATGAGCAGCATAGACCGAGCTCCACCATGATTCCGAACCACCTCCCGGCCAGAATGTCAAACCACCATTGTAAAGCTGCATAAGCCTTATCCTGTCCAATGCATACTGTACATTTTGTGCTGCATCCGACTTCGCCCTTTCTTCCCTGAATATGGTATTTACCAAATCACTGAAATATAATTGCGGAAATGCTGTGGAAATAGTCTGCTCAATACATCCGTAAGGATATCTTACAAGGTAATCAAGACTCCCGGTAAACCGGATCAGCGGGTTATTACTTATAACCAGCTTATTATCAATGCTTGATTCAATAAAGTCCCCAACGTTCATATTGATATTCTTTGCAGTACCTGCCGGGATTATCCCATAACCTGACCTTTTCTGTAGCGGAGATGCAGGCCTTACAGTGATATCGGTTGTATTTGTGAACTTCTCTCCTGATGCCCGGGCGTCAATTATGATCTTTGCTTCACCTGTCTGAGGCAGCGCTGAAACCTTAAAAATCACTTCCTCTTCACTATTGCCGTTAATTTTAATTGTCGCTGACGAGCTGCCTGCTATTTTCAGCGGCCCGCTTACTTTGATCTCTGTCCTGCAATCAGCCGGTTTATCTGTTGTATTCGTAAAAATTACAGGCACTTCAACACTGTCTCCGGGACTCAGGAACCTTGGTAATGCAGTGCTTATAACAAGTGGATCCGCCACTTTCATATTTGCATATCCCGAACCGAATGTCTTGCCATTATAAGATACTGCCATTATCCTCAGATCGCCTGAAAACTCAGGTATGTCAATCTCGTATTCTGCTTCTCCCCTTGAATTGGTTTCCAGTATCCCGCTCCAGAAGGTCACGAGCTTTATCCTTCTGCTTGTGAGTGGGTTTACCCTCTTTTCCATTCCCGGGCCTCCACCGCCTGTATGGCTGCTAATCATTTCCACTTCAGGAAAAAGGTAGGGATAAATATCATAAGAGTTCACCTCCAGCGCCCTTTTCCGGTAAAAGAAATCATAAGGATCAGGAGTCTTATATCCGGTAACCTGAAGGATACCTTCATCAACAACAGCTATTGTTAATGCGCAATCAGGCTTTGACAGGATCTTAATTTTCTGCTTTCTGTTTGATCGTGATTTCTGTTCTGCCTTAATCTCAATATCTATTCTGTTAGCCGGATCCTCTACCATTACAGGTGCAAAACCGTGTGCAACAGTAAGGGGTAGATCATAGTTTTTATGGGGCCTGAATAAAGTAGCTGTAATATATACATTCGGTATATAATAATCTTTCATGTCAAGGTCAAAAGATGCCGCACGTTTATCCGTTTCGATATAGAAATGCTCAAGCACTTTGTTGTTTTCAAGTGTCACAAGGATCTTTCCCGAAAATGGCGCTTTAAGTATTACATGTGCCTTATCTCCTGTCTTGTACTTATCCTTATCCAGCTGTATATCTATCTGCCCTTCATTGTTTACCTTAAATGAACTATAGCTGGTCATTCCCCACCCATATGCATAAACTGACCTGCCGACATATGCGTTGGCTTTCGGAGCCGACACACGCAATTCATATTTGCCTGAGATGTCTGGGATGAAACTATAGGAAGTAGATTTTTCATTTATCTTTATCAGCTTCCTGGCAATCACCTTTTCCACTTTTTCAGATCTGTATCTGTAATAATTATCTGATTTTGACAACACTGTTTTATATTCGTGCTTTATCAACCGTACTTCAGCATCAACATCTGAGAGAGCTTTACCGCTTTTATCAACAGCTATAAGGTCAATCTTTACAGGCTGGCCTGTTTTTGCATAATATTGTGAATATTTCATGCCATAAAAAACATCCTGAGTTATTATATCCGCATTTTTCAGCCTGTTAACCGGCCTTCCTGTTTCGTCAAATACGGTTATATAAAAATCGGATTGAAGAATGCCCATGTTCTTATAGCCCGAAGGTACGTTAAAAAGCTCTGTTGCCTTGCCCTCACTATCGGTCTTATTATCCCTGAAACTTTGTGCAAAATATGTTTCAGCGCCTGTAATGGAATAATCATAGTCCCTGTTTTCCGCAGGATAGAAATACTTCCTTTTCAAAGACATTTCCACCTCATAGTTTCTGTTTGCTGCAGGAGGGCCAAAGAAATTTGTAGCAAGAATATCCACCTTAATATCTTCTCCCGGCTTATATTCATGCTTGCTTAAATTCACATCCACCTTTATTCTGTCAGGCACAAATTCTTCAACCTTAATAATAGCTGAGCCAAGCAACACATTGTTTGTAGTATAGATAGCTGCAGTATATGAGCCGGTTAATGCCGAAGCTGAGAGCTTGATGCTTGTCTCAAAAGATCCGTGGCCGTTAAGAATTTTCCTGATCCTTTTCAGCGTCTTTCCTGCGGGTGTTGTGATCTTCAGTATAACGGGGATCTGTTCCGGGGTGTTCCACTTATAATCCCTGATAATAGCAGAAATATTTATTGTCTCACCGGGCCTGTAAATATCCCTGTCGCCATATATGAATGTTTCAAGTCCGGACGGATTCTCCCGGCTGCCCCCCACATCAAAGCGCGAAGTGGCTATTCCTGTTCTGCTGAACGGCACAAAATTATAATCACTCTTATAGTCAGCCGTAACCATATACGGCTTGAATCCCGGCGCTGCAAGCTCCGAAAATTCGTATGTTGCCACACCTTCAGCATTGGTCTTTGCTGTATATGTCACCTGGTTATTTCGTCCTATAAACGTAATTCCGGCATCGGATAATGGCTGCGCCGTCGCAAGCGAGTTGGCAAAGACGGTGATACTGTTCTTACCCTCTTTGACTATCAACCCGATGTCAGATACTGACACAAGCTTCTCATCCTTTAACCAGTAATTTTCAGTAGATCTGACCTCAATGTTGTAAATACCTTTATAACGGGCCAGCTTATCTTCAAAATCCAGTGTAAGAAGCCGGCTGTTTCCGTATTTCTGCAGTTCTTTAACATCAACCTCCTTTTCATATACAACGTCCCCTAATTCACTTGTACCGCTTCCTTCATAGTAATAATAATCATCATAATAATATTCATCATCATAGCCAGAGAACCTGTAGTTCTTAACGTACTTTAAAATATTATTTTCATAAATCCTGGTAATCTTAATATGTACCTTCGCGACATTGATAATAGCTATCTGAATATTTCTGGATCCCTTTCCGGAAACATAAAATTCCTTTTTGTCAACAAAGCTGATATTCGGCTCAAGCTGGCCAAAAGATACCGGCTGACTATAATCATATTTAAGTTTACCTCCTATTTTACCTTCCAGTCCTTTTTTTATTGTTATTTCATATTTGCTGTTAAGATCAAAACCTTCACTTCTGATTACAAAATAACCGGGAAATACTTCAACATCATACTTTATCCATGGAGTAAGACTGATGAAATCTTTGATATTCTTCTCGCTGACTGACTGGGTGGTGGCGACATTAATTACTCCCTCCGTACCATCATGGTTTGCCTGTAAATCAGTTATATCAAGTTTAAACGGAGAAGGAATATCAAGTTCCTGTATTACCGGCTTATCCGTTTTTACTGACCCCCTATCTGCAGTGAGACCTTTATCAATAGTAACCGTTGCTGACATATCCTTATCTTCAGCCTTAATATCCTGAACGACAATAGATATACTCTTACCCATTTCATTGCCAATCAACCTGAAATCCTTATTTTCCTTTTCAATGGTAACATTCAGCAAATCTGTCACTTCATCTGCTATCACATCCTGGTTAAATTCAATATCAAACCTTACCACAGCCTCACTTTCACCATCCTCAGGCGCCGACCAGTAAGCACTTATATTATTCACTTTCAGATAGGGTGTATGAAAATCAAAGGATTTGTCACCCGAAAAGCCAGGCCCGGGAACATTTCCAAATATCCTGTTCA
The DNA here is from genome assembly GCA_964495025.1 of uncultured Bacteroidales bacterium. Taxonomy (GTDB): domain Bacteria; phylum Bacteroidota; class Bacteroidia; order Bacteroidales; family UBA10428. Next base: position 5,204 of record CAZBUF010000143.1, read on the forward strand.
ACAATTCACAAGTGTAATCTGTTGAAGGCCTGAATCCTTTTTCAGGCTGAAATACAAGCTTATTTCTCAGCACCCACATATACTTACCCCTTATTTCAGGTTTGATATCCAGCAATTCATCGTCAATCCATAAATTCACCAGTGAGTCATTTACCAGGTCTTTGTTAAATGTAAAACTCAGGTTTCCTGTAACAAGGACTTCCTTATCAAAATTCCTTTCAATTATTCTTATGGAATCCTTCTTCTTGCATGCACAAAGCAGGATAAATAATGCCAGCAGAAAAAATCTGATATTTTTCATGGGGATTAGATTTTAATTATAAAAATTTATGATAATATAAATCTAAAAAAAATAATTGATTAAAATTGATTTTCCCCGGGGTATTGTACCTTATGAGTTTATTGAATTAAGTAGTATTATTGTACAGGCAATTTATAAATGGCAAAATATAAAATGATGAATTTCAAAATACCGGGAAGATCTGCCTGGGCCGGCAAATATCTCAGATTTATAATATTCAGTGTCATATTAGTATTTACCCTCTTTATATTAATGGATACGATTTCCCCGTTAAGAATAAATATTGAATATTCGCCGGTAATTACTTCACATGACAGTACAGTGATCCATGCATTTTTAACCGGTGATGACAAGTGGCGGATGTATACTGAATTATCAGAACTTACTCCCCAGCTTAAGAAGACAATTATCTTTAAGGAAGATAAATATTTCCGTTATCATTTCGGCATTAACCCGGTTTCAATAGTAAGGGCTTTGATGAAGAATATCATTCACGGCAAGAGAACATCGGGCGCATCAACTATTACAATGCAGGTTGCAAGATTGCTGGATCCAAAAGAACGAACATATCTTAATAAGTTCATTGAGATGTTCAGGGCGTTGCAACTGGAGTGGCATATGAAAAAAGATGAGATACTTCAGCTCTATCTTAATCTTGTCCCCTACGGAAGCAATATTGAAGGAGTAAAATCAGCTTCAATCATATATTTTGGAAAGGCCCCGGATCATTTAAGCATTGCTGAAACAGTCTCGCTGGCAATTATACCGAACAGGCCCGTATCATTAAAACCCGGCACTAATAATGATTATATTCTGAGGGAAAGAAATAAATGGTTAAAAAGGTTTTTGAAAGCAGGGCTTTTTGATAAGGAATATATTGAGGACGCAATGGATGAACCTGTTAATGCATACCGGAGGGATGTACCCAGGCTGGCGCCTCATATCTCCTGCAGGCTCATATCACAGTACCCGCATAAAAGGATCATAAGAACAAATATTGACCTGGAGATCCAGCAGAAGATACAAAATATTGTTACCGGTTACAGCAGGTACCAGTATTTTCAAAACATTAAAAATGCAACAGCCCTGGTGGTTGATAACTATTCACGAAACGTTATATGTTATATAGGATCTGCCGATTTTAATAATGATGAGGACGGAGGACAGGTAGATGGCATACAGGCTGTCCGCTCTCCCGGGAGCACTCTGAAACCTTTGCTTTATGGCATGGCATTCGATAACGGATATATCACTCCTAAATCAGTAATAAGTGATGTTCCTGCGAGCTTTGAAGGATACGAACCTGAAAATTATGACGGTAAATTTTATGGCAATATTACAGCAGAATATGCATTGTACAATTCCCTGAATGTTCCTGCGGTGAAAATTCTGGCACACGTTAAAGTAGAAAGTCTAACAGAGAATCTTATTAAGGCAGGATTCAGGCAGATCGAAAAGGACAGGAATGATCTGGGACTATCTCTAATACTTGGAGGCTGCGGAACAACACTTGAAGAATTAACAGGCTTGTATTGCGCATTGGCCAATAAGGGTAAATATGAAAAATTATTGTATATAAATGAAGAATATAATGAGCCTGAGGTACAGGAAATACTCTCAGAACAATCAGCCTATATGATCACTGAGATTCTGACACAGCTGACCAGGCCTGATTTACCCGTTAACTGGCAAAACACTGTGCATATGCCTAAAATAGCATGGAAAACAGGTACTTCTTATGGAAGAAGAGATGCATGGAGTATCGGTTATAACAATAAATATACCATTGGTGTATGGGTGGGAAATTTTTCAGGTGAGGGTGTTCCGGGGCTCAGCGGCGCTGATAAGGCAGCCCCCCTGCTATTTAAGATTTTCAATGCTGTTGATTATGATCCCGAACAGGACTGGTACAGCATGCCTGAAGGGTTGAGTTTCAGGTATGTGTGCTCTGAAACCGGGAAAATACCGGATGAATTCTGTACAAACCAGGTCATTGATTATTATATTCCGGGTATCTCACCTTCAGAAACCTGCGATCATATGAAAATTGTTTATATCAGTCCTGACTCTTCAATATCATACTGCACCTCATGCCGGCCTGATGCAGGTTATATAAAAGCTTATTATCCCAATTTCAGCCCTGAGATATTAACCTGGTATGATGAGAATAATATTGAATATATTAAGATCCCTCCCCATAATCCTGATTGCGAAAGGTTAATGACAGGTGCTGCCCCTTCTATAACCTCACCTTTAAATGAAAATGAATATTTTATTGATAATAAGGATAGTATGCAGATGATGCTTTCATGTAATGCTTCTAATGATGTTGAGAATGTATTCTGGTATATTAATAATAAATTTTATAGATCAGCACGGCCCGACAGGAAGATATTCTTTCAACCCCCGGAAGGACTTGTGCATATATCATGCTCCGATGATAAGGGCAGAAATAGCAATATAATCATTACCGTCAGATATGTGGAGTTTTGAAATAATAATACTGCCCGTACGCTATAATTGGCATATTTGTGCTATTATTAATAAAAAAATGATAAATTGGATAAGCAAGCAAACGTAATCCTGCCGGATAATGAATGATTTTGTACTGAAAAATACTGAAACGCTGCCTGACGGAATAAAAAGAATAATAGGCAGCCAGGTTGATCTTTCTCTTTTTAATATCGGGCAGAATATTGACAAAGACTTTGATGAATCTGTTCACGAAGCACGCAAATGCTCAAAAAGAATAAGGGCTGTCCTTCGCCTTGTAAGGGATGAAACCGGCAACGGACTGTTTAAAAGGGAAAATTATCTCTTCCGTGATATTAACAGATATTTGTCAGAGACCAGGAATATCGCCGTTATCATTGAAACGCTGAATAAAGTTGCGAAGGATAATGCCGGCCATGACCATTCCAGGCTTATCAATGATACAATAAGGCTAAAGTATAAGCTCATTGATGTATTGTTTGTCGGCGAGAACCGTTTAGAAACCGTAATCGGATTGCTTGATACCGGAAAGGAAAGGTCCATGGCATTACCGCTTAAAATAAATAACATTAACGTTCTATTAGGCAGCTTATTAAGAGTTTATAAATTATGCGTGAAATGTATGAATAATGCCAGGAAGGATCCTTCAGACGAGAACCTGCATGAGTGGAGAAAACAGGTAAAATATCTGTATTATCAGTTCCAGGTACTTACTCCATACCTTACTGATGATCTTGTTTCTCACAAGCCGAATCTGGATAAGATAGCTGAATTGCTGGGCGAGGATCATGACCTTGCTGAGCTTATATCATATCTTGATAATATTTCCGGTTTATATAAGGCGGATCAGGAGATCAAGGCACTTAAAGCCGGAGCAGGCAATGACCGTTCCGGATTGCAGTCCCTGATATTCTCGCTGGCCGGTGAGTCCTTTGATAAAAATACGGAAAAGCAAATCAGCAACCTCATAACAAACTGAAAGCCATGTTTTTTTCTCCTGTTGAATATGATGAACCTCTTTTCAGGCCCCCTGCAGAAGCCAACTCTTTGATATTCCAGGTAACTATCGGATGTTCATGGAACAAATGTGCTTTTTGTGAGATGTACACGATGAAGAAGTTCAGGATCCGTGATCCCGCAGATGTTAAAAAGGAAATTAAAGCACTGTCATCTCACTTTCCTGATGTGCGTAAATTCTTTATCGCTGATGGCAATGCTATGGTTCTGCCTTCTCACAGACTAACGGACATATTCAATTGCATAAATGATAACTTCAACAGGATTCAAAGAATATCGGCATATGCACTGCCGGGGGATATCCTGAATAAAACTGATAAAGACCTGGAGAATATGAGGAAAGCGGGCTTAAAACTTTTATACGTAGGAATTGAGACGGGTGACGACGGCCTGCTAAGGGCCGTTAATAAAAGTGAGACATCCGTCTCTACAATTGAAGGGCTTAAAATGGCACATCATGCAGGTATTGACACATCGGTGATGATCATAAACGGACTGGGAGGTGCGAAATATAGTGTCCGGCATGCTGAAAATTCAGCATTGGTTGTCAACTCAACCCAGCCCAGGTTCCTTTCCCTGCTTACCCTGAGCCTGCCTCTGGGTGCGGAACGCTACAAACAAAGGTTTAAAGATGAATTTATTGCGCTGGATTTAAAGGGGCTGCTAAATGAGGCAAAGCTTTTTATCATGCACACGGAACTTGAAAATACTATTTTCAGGACCGATCATATATCCAATTTCCTTGTATTGAAAGGGATACTATCCAGGGATAAAGAAAAACTGATGGAAGAGATAAACACTGCCATTGCCGGATGTTCGGATACGCCGGTAGACTACGGCAGGCATACGATGCTGTGAGAATAATTATGCAGGATTATGCCGGTTGGATGATCTTTGAGATAAATTATATTTCCTTGTATATCAGATAATTATCGCCGGTAATTTCACATATGTCACATCAGTGACAGGCGTCAAATTCCTTTATCTTGTTTATTACAGGCTGCTCGGCATCGGAATACATCTGCCGTATAAACTCATCGTTAAAATTGTATATTCTTTGCTCAAGGCCCATCGATTCTATCCTGTCAAACAGCATCTCTTTTGCCGCCCTGATATCTTTTCCATATATGTGGTAGGAGTCTGCATGCCAGTTCATCCTTGCCAGCTTAACTGTTTTACCTGTACGTTCAGCTACTCCTGCTGCAATGATCTCCTTATTGAATTGTACAAACCCGAACATGTTCATAAAGCTCGCACCCCAGGCATCATTACTCCTGAAACGTATATTGCAGTTCAGCCATTGTGTGCCTTTGTCATCTTCAATGATCCTGTACCACAGGCTCTGGAGACACGGGGGATCATAGCAGCTCTGATCCAGGTTAGGCATCCAGGTTATCATCTGTGCCTGCCTCGTAAAAGGCTGCTTTGATAATTTGTCTATTACCCCTTCGATCTGGTTAACCTTGAAAAATCCTGATTCTGTGGATTTTCCATCTTTCAGCTCCTTCCATATACCATAATTTTCAAGCCTTCCGTGGTAGGTATACTCCCATCTTGTATCATTGCTGTCATTCATATTTTTCACCCAGTGATCTTTATATCCCTTCAGTTCCATTACATATTCCTTCAGATCTTCTATTCCCCCGGGAAATGCCATATGGATCATAGGATCACTTTCAGGCTCAAGTATAGTAAGGTCCAAAGTGCAATCAAGACTCAAAGGATCACCCGGCTTGTCATACTGTGTTTTAAACCTTATACCATGTCTGTAGAGATTAACCAGTGCTGCTTCATATGCCCTGGCCAGTGATTTCTCCTGAACGTATATCACGGGTATGTTTTCCATATTCTTTAAAATTTGATTTTATTCAAATTTCAAAAATATTATCGACTAAGGTTAGCTTTTTTAAATAATGATATTCACAACTTATTAATAACCTCCGGCCTGTATTTGTTAATTAATAATTAATTTCCTGACCATTGTGTTGTTGCGATCACTTATTCGTATCAGATATATACCGGGATCTCTCAAATCAAACTCAATTATTTTTTCTTCAGGATATAATTTTCTGTTTATTAATTCTCCCTGTATTGAAAAAATATCGATTTGGTCTGTTGTTTTAAAATCTGTCAATTCGATAATAATTTTCCTATCGGACGGATTAGGATATATTTTTAAATTTTTCCCGCCAGATAATTCACTTAAGGATGTTAACAGACTATCACAATTATAATAATTCTCATCCAGATATAACAAATTACCGTTTGAAGTATGGCAGATTAATTTCTGCTCACCACCGCAACATTCCTCACATAAGGGTATCTCAATGTAACCTGCAGGTTTCAGTAAACCACCGCTGCTCCCAACGCCTTCGATCCAAAATTGCCCGATCCCATATCCGGAGTCATCATCAAAAAATATTCTCTTTCGCTTTGCTTCTCCAACAATAACCGAATCGATCTGAGTAACATAATACTCCTTTTCAAAAACCGGCCAGTAAAAAGAGTCTGTTATACAAAAGTCATAGAGCAGGAACTCATTTTCAGCGTCACAAGGCCTGTAAAAAACCTTGCAGGAATCCTGGCGCATTGCTCCCTCATAATACTCATTTAATAATATTTTGAAATATAAAGTGTCATTTATGGTTGTATCACCCATTGAAATAACATCATGATATGTACTGATATAGTCCGGTTCATGGGTAATCTCATTTGCCCAGCATATAATCAATACATCTTTCCATCTGCCTCCTGAATCAGGAAATTCAACAAAACCCTGAGAAAAAATGCCGTAAAGATTTATCAGGGTCATTATTTGAATAAAGAATATTCTTTTCATAGTATTTATTATTACTGCTAACGTATCAATCAACTTAACTTTATAACAATAAACATACGAATAAATGATATATATTCAAAATTACGGACTGACAAAGTACGGACAGATGATGCTGCTGATTATTGTTTTTGTTTTATGGTACACTTTTTATGCATAGCATGGCATACAAGGTTTGATGATACGGAAAGCAAGGGAGAGCGGGCATGTTTAATATCAGGATACACCATAATCGAATGATACATAGAAAGCAGAACCTTTCCCTGGCTCAGATTCTATCCGGATCGTGCCTCCCAGCATTTGTGTATAAGCTTTTGAAATGGATAAACCCAAACCCGATCCTTCGTGTGATCTTGTATGACCTGATTCAACCTGCATAAATCGTTCAAAAATTATTTTCAGCTTATGGTCAGGTATTCCAATACCA
>CAZBUF010000144.1:0-3170 GCA_964495025.1 uncultured Bacteroidales bacterium
CCCGTCATTTAAAACGGTCAGATTCCTGTATGAAATAAAGCATATAAGGAATGAAATATTTTTCAATATTAATATTTGTTGTTTTATTCTCAGGATGTCAGAAATATAAATCAGAGAAAATTACTGCCCTTTCATTCAGAGATGTATATCTTGATGATTCCGGAATAATACGGTGGGGTGATAATAATAATGAGGTTGCGTTGTTCGGTGCCAACTATTGCCTGCCCTCGTCATGCGACTACAGGGCTGCAGGCTATATCACCAATGATCGCAAAAAAGTTATTGATAACGATATGGCTCATTTTGCCCGCATGGGATGGGATGGATTAAGACTCGCTTTATGGGGTGATTGGGAAAACAGTGATTCCCTCGGCAACCTTATCGCTAATGAACATCTCGATTTACTGGATTATCTTATCTTTAAAGCCAGGGAAAGAGGTATCTACATGCTTTTTTCACCGATTCATACATTTAACCCGATGTGGCCCGAGGGGAAAGTTGATACTTCGGCCAACGGTTTTGCCAAATATTTCAGAAAAGACGAACTAGGTACAAATCCTGATGCTGTTGCTGCACAGGTGAATTACCTCAAACAAATAATGAATCATGTTAATCCGTATACAAAAACCGCATTAAAGGATGAGCCTTCCATTCTTTTTATTGAAATGATAAATGAACCCCATCATCATAGTGAGAATATTAAGGTATCAGTCGGCTATATTAATTCATTAGTCAGGGCGATCAGGTCCACAGGCTGTAATAAAATCCTGTTTCATAATTATAGTCAGGATATCAGAATCGGAAGTAGTCTGAAAAATTCCGAAATACAGGGTGCCAGCTTCGGGTGGTACCCTTCGGGACTTATGTCGTTCAGGACACTGACAGGCAATTACCTGCGTACAGTTGATGATTATCCGTCAATGTTAAATGCCGGGATATCTGATATGCCAAGAATAGTGTATGAATTTGATGCCGCTGATACATATAACGGATATATATATCCCGCCATAGTACGCACATTCAGATCAGTCGGCACACAGTTCGCGGCAATGTTTTCATATGATATGCTGGTAACAGCCCCCTATAACCTGGGATGGCAAACACATTTTCTTAATATGGTATACTCTCCCTGTAAATCAGCCGGTATAATAATTGCCGGGGAGGTGATGAAGAATTTACCACTGTGGCAGACTTATGGCAATTATCCTGACAATACTTCTTTCGGGCCGTTCAGGGTCAGCTATGAGGAAAACCTCAGCGAAATGGTAACAGCTGACAAATTTTTTTATTCCAATAACACAGAAACACAACCGCCTAATCCTGATAGCCTTACGAAAATTGTCGGGTACGGGTCATCGCCTGTTGTAAAATATGAGGGACAAGGACTCTATTTTCTTGATAAAATAAGAAACGGCACCTGGAGGCTCGAGGTCTACCCTGATGCATTAATAGTAAATGATCCATTTTCCATGCATGGTACTGATAAGATCGTTTCGCGACTAATATACAGGGAATGGCCAATGATTGTTGACCTTCCGGATCTGGGAATTAATTTTAACGTACATACAATAAATAAAAACAATACATTCAGCACAACAGTAAAGAATGCAGAATTTGTTATATATCCAGGTATATACATACTGACCAGAAACAAACACCTGGATAGAAGTACTTTACCTGAACACATCGGACATACCGGCATGTATGAATTTGTTTGTAATGAGCCTGAACAAATGCCTATGCAGGTTAAATTAATTGCATCCGATGAATACATAGTTGATCAGCCTGTTGAAATAAAAGCTGAAATCATTGATTATGGCCCTCCCGAAGAAGTTATCTTGTATGTAAGGAATAAAGCAGGCAGGCAAAGAGGCTTTAAAGCCTTCCCTATGAAAAATATGAGAGGGTATACTTATAAAGCCTGCATTGAATCCGGAGTATTGCCTGAAGGATATATTGAATTTGCCGTTACTGTGAAAACAATGAATTCTGTTATCACTTTTCCCTCCGAAGCAAAAGGAAACCCTGCCTCATGGGGTTTCACCGGAGAGAAATTCCGGGAAGCAAGGATTGTTAAAGCTGAAACACCATTAACCCTGCTTATTCCTGAAAAAGATGTAAACAGACTTTCATTTACGAGGACAGTAGATCATATACGCTTCGGTATTTTTAACATGATGATATCTGAAATAACCGGCCAGGCAATTTACAGGCTGTATTTACCCCTTGTTTCCGGCAGTTTTCCGGATGATTATACTTTATCAGTTAATATAAAGGACAGGATTGATGCACGTCAACCGGCAATTCAATCAGTTAAATCGCTTAAAATTAAGGCCAGGGAAAGCGATGCCCCGCCGGAAACCTATATTACACTGGTTGAGGCAGACGGGACTTCATGGAGCAAAAAGGTATTGTTATCCAAAGACTGGCAGGATATTATTATCCCTATAGAAGAGTTTAAAATAGGCAGAGGTGTAAAACTGCCGCAAGGTTTCCCTGAAAGATGGAATTATTGGATTGACCCGGCAGAAGGGCGAGGAGGGGCAGGTGATAAAATACAAATGGACAAAGTAGAGCGTTTGCAAATATCGTTGCGTCCTGCCGGTGATGTGATCCCTGAAAAAGAACCGTGGATAGAAATGGAGTCGCTGACCCTATTATTCCAATAGATAATGAGAATAATAAGCATCCCCCATACTGCTAACATCGAACCTTCAGTTGTTGAGGATAATCAATGGCAGGGATACTGCTTATACAGAAAATTTTTTACTGTTCCCCGTGATGTTAATAATGTGCCTGTTGTACTGAAATTCGAATCAGCAATGCAGGTAGCCGAAATCTATTAAACAGCGAGTAAATCTTTACCCCGTAGCGCGGCTGCCTGCCTTTTTATTAAGCACCAATTATTTCTCAGCATTATATGCAGTTACAATAATATTTCTTCTGTTCCTGGGGCCATCGAATTCACAGACAAATATATTCTGCCACGTCGATAATCCCAGCTTCCCGTTGATTACAGGTATGGTCTCACCCGGGCCCACAATACCTGCTTTTAAATGAGCATCCCCGTTATTATCCTGAGAATCATGCAACCATACTCCCGGGGGAATAAGCTTATTCAACAGATTCAAAATATCGGTCTGTACTGATTGATCCCAGTTTTCCTGGAT
>CAZBUF010000145.1:0-6829 GCA_964495025.1 uncultured Bacteroidales bacterium
TTCATGCTCCCGGTAACTGAAAGTAATCGTTCCACCAGCATCTTCTCCGTATCTTCAGAGATAAGATCCTCTATCTCCTGATCAACTCTTATCAATTGCTGATTATTACTTATTATCCTTGTCTTTGTAGTTGTCGGCCTGCTGTCAGCTTCGATTATCCCATCCGTTATGAAATTATGGCCTTTTAACAGGTCCCTGAAAATCTGCCCCTTTTCATCTTTCCCTATTACAGAAAAGATTACCGGCGTGGCCCCCATGGATTTGATGTTTTTGGCGACATTGGCGGCACCACCAAGCCTGTTTTCCCTTTTTGTACATGAGATCACAGGAACCGGCGCTTCAGGAGATATCCTGGTTACATCACCCCACAAATACGAATCCACCATCACATCTCCAATGACTATAATATTATATTTGTTGAAATTGTTAATTGTCTCAGAAAGCTTTCTTTTCACCGGACAGGATTTTATTATTTGAAAACAAAAATATAATTTTTTTATTATCCCGTAAGCTCTTTGATTCTCTTTCTGAGGTCGGATACTTCTTTTTTCAACTCTTCTTCACGGCGGGCAGATTGTTCCTGTGTAGCCCTGAGCTCTTCCATATTTTGCCGCATCTCTTCTTCCTGGGATGACATTTCTTCAGCCTGTTGCTGCGACCTTTCAAGAAGCTCGGCAGCCTGAATGTTACTTTTTACAGATGATATGGTTGCGGCAATGCTCTCACTCACCCTCTCAATAAACTCGATCTCATGAGGCAGATATTTATTAAAGGAGGCAATTTCTATAATCCCGTATATTATGTCATTATATACAAGTGGAATAAGTAAAAGGCTTCTTGGATTATCATCCCCGAGGCCTGAAGTGATTTTTATATAATCTTCGGGGATTTCCGTAAGATAAATTTTTTCCTTTTCCTGGTAACACCTGCCAACCAGGCCTTCTCCAACCTCGATCTTCTTCTGCAGGAATTTCTTGCTGTCATAGGCATAACAGGCAGACATTTCCAGGAAGATATGATCCTTATCATTATCATTAATAATAAACATTCCTCCCTGGTTTGAGTTGGTATACTTAACCATATTGCTAATAATGCTATATGACAGCTCTTCAAGGTTGTTCTTTCCCTGCCGGAGAATATCACTAAACATTGCTATTCCCTGTGAAGCCCAATGGCGCTGATTATCCTCAACTTTTCTTTTTTCTTCTTCTTCAGAAGCTTTTTTAAGCTCTTCACGCATCTCAAGTAATGAGTTCCCAAGAACATCGTCCTCACTCATAGGCTTAAAGTCACTATCGAAATTCCCTTTTCCGATTTCAAGGGAAAAATTAAAAATATCTTTCAATCCCTGAACCACAAGATTCAGGGCTTTAGCCATCTGGCCCGTTTCATCGGAGCCCTCTTTTAACTTATCTTTAGGTAGTATCCCTTTACTCATCGATAACAGGATATTCTTAGTATTATTTATCGGCCTGGCGAGTGACGTAATAGTAAGTATGCCAATAATGATTGCACCTATTACAAGCAGGAGGCCCATAAGTATTATCCTTGTCTTGAAGTCTTTAAAGTTTTTTACCATGTCTGTTCTTCCCTTATTAACGATATCCTCAATCTCGCTGGAAAGAACCGCAATATTGTCCAGTATCCTTTGCGTGATGGTCATTATCTCACCTCCCTCTTCAGCCATAGTGGTGACCTCAAACCATACAAACGGATCATCATAACTTTCGAAACTGCCTAGTTGCTCCATCACATACTGATGCTTCGGGAACAGAGTATCCACTATAGCCGAATCAATATGCAGAAGCAGCTTTTTATGCTCAGGTTTTTCCCACAGTTTAGCGCTGTAATAATTTTTTAGTGTATCCATGATCCCGGTATAGCCGGTCTCATGCATTTCTTTTAGCCGGAGCTTATCAGGAGTATCAGTTAATTTCTCAATGAAGACCCACGATTTGATTAGCATACGTGAATCATTAATTTGTGAGTACAAATCATTAATAAATGCCAGAGACGGGGAGTAAATATTTGTTGTATTCTCATTTACTCTTCTACTATCTTCAAGGGCACTGCTGGTCATCAGTGCATTAATTACTGCGGCTATTGTCATTATACCAAAGCCAAGGCCAATCTTAGCTGCAATTTTAAGTCTCATAGCATTGTTGATTTAAAATTATTATCTGTAACTAATATCTAAATTAGTAAATTTTTAGATAATTAATACAGTATGTAAATCAAAGCAATTTAATAAATTATTTAATACGTATAAAATTTAATTTTCAAACCTGTTTCATTCGTATCATACTTTAAAATTCTTATGAATTGCTTTATCAAGCCTTTTAAGTGCTATATCTAATTTTTCCATGGGGCAGGCAACATTCATTCTCTGAAATCCTGCACCCTCATCACCGAATATTGGCCCGTCACTTAATCCCAGTTTTGCTTTTTCGATAAAGAATTTTTTGAGCTGTGATTTGTCCATTTCCAGATCTCTGCAATCCAGCCATACAAGATATGTTGCTTCGGGTTTTATAACTTTAACAGGGGGGATGTGCGCTGACAGGTAACTGTCAAGATGATTCACATTATTCTGAATGTAGGCCATTGCCTGTTCAAGCCATTCATATCCGTAGTTATAGGCGGCCTCCATAGCGATATTTCCAATTATGTTTCCATTGCCAACATGTAAGTGATCAAGGGTCCTGCTGAATTGCTTAAGTAATTTGTCATTTGAAGAAATTACCACTGATGTTGATAATCCTGCCAGATTGAAGGTTTTGCTCGGCGCAACAAGAGTGACTGAAATGTTTGCCGTTTTTTCATTCAGGGAGGAGAAAGGTATATGCTTATGCTCTTTAAAAAACAAATCGGAATGTATTTCATCCGAGATAACAAGAATATTTTTTTTCACGCATATATCTGCCAGCTCTGACAACTCTTCCCTCGTCCATACATTACCTGTGGGATTATGAGGACTGCATAAAAACATCATTCTCACCTTATCATCAATTTTTGATTTCAGATCTTCAAGATCCATATAATATCTTCCGTTTCGAAGCTTCAGAGGATTATTAACAAGAATCCTGTTATGGTTTGTTACAGCTGTAAAAAAGGGGAAATAAACAGGTTGCTGGACAATCACTTTATCCCCCGGGCCGGTATACGATAATACTGCCATATTAAGGGCAGGCACAACGCCCGGCGAAAATTCGATCCATTCTTTTTTTATTTCCCATCCGTGTTTTAATTTCAGCCATTTTATTATTGCATTATAAAAACCGGCAGATCTGTAAGTATATCCGAAGATACCATGATCGAGCCTTTTCTTTATTTCATCGCATATAACAGGCGGTACTTTAAAGTCCATATCAGCAACCCACATTGGTAAAACATCTTCAGTGCCAAAGAATTTTTTACGCAAATCATATTGATAGCAGCTGGTGTTCTCCCTTGGTATTATCTCATTAAAATCATATCTCATACGGAACATTTAATAAATTGCAATTGTATTTTTTGCTGAATATTATAGCAGGACTAAATTAATTATCTTTGAAAAAAAAGTGGTTGTTTTATTGTTTTTCTTATTAATCAGGGATAAATGGATCATCTAAGGACAAAAAAAAGTCTCGGGCAGCATATTCTAAGAGATAAAAATATAGCAAAAAAGATCGTAAACAGCCTTACTTTAAATAATTATTCAGGTATTCTGGAGATAGGGCCGGGGACGGGGATTCTTACAGGGCTTATTTCAAATCTTGGGCTGCAGGATGCATATTTTGTTGAAATAGATGCTTCTGCGGTAAAAATATTAAATGAAGAATTTCCTGATATTAAGGATAAAATTATTCATGATGATTTTTTAAAACTGGATATAGAATCACTATTTCCAGGGAGGTTTGCCATTATAGGGAACTTCCCGTATAACCTGTCGAGCCGCATATTCTTTAAAATACTTGATCATAGGGACCGGGTTACTGAGGTTGTATGTATGATACAGAAAGAGGTTGCTGAAAGAATAAGCTCACCTCCGGGCAGCAGGCATTATGGAATATTAAGCGTTCTGCTGCAATCATATTATAATATTGAGTATTTATTTACTGTCAGTGAGAATGTTTTTTTCCCCAGGCCGAAAGTAAAATCTTCGGTAATAAGATTTTTGCGCAATGACAGGAAAGAGCTAAATTGCAACAGTGAATTATTCATACAGGTAGTAAAAAAAGGATTCAATCAGCGAAGGAAAACATTAAGGAATTCATTAAAAAGTATTTTATTAAATTTGGAAACTGATAATTATTTATTTCAGCTAAGACCGGAGCAGCTTTCAATTGATCAGTTCATTGATCTTACAAATATTATTGATAATAAGTGTTGATTTCTAAAGACCGTAAATAATGCACTTTGAGCTAACAAGGGAATATATTGACGAATTAAAGGCGGCTATCAGCAAAGAAGATAATCTCGCTGCATTTAATTTAATAAAGGAGCTGCACCCTGCTGATATTGCCATAATATTCGGGGAAATATCAAATGAGGAGGCAAAATTCCTGTATATTCTTCTTGATGGTGAAAAGGCCGCAGATGTTCTCATAGAGATGGAGGAGGATGACAGGGAGAGTTTCCTGGAAATATTGCCGGGTGATGTAATTGCCAGGGAGTTTATTGGTATGATGGATTCTGATGACGCTGCAGATGTTATACGTGAACTATCGGAAGAGAAGCAGGAGGAAATTCTGCAGAGTATCCATGATGTTGAACAGGCAGGGGATATCGCTGACCTTCTTGGTTATGCTGACGACACTGCAGGTGGCCTGATGGCAAAAGAGCTGGTAAAGGTCAACGAAAACTGGGATATGAATACCTGCATGAAAGAAATAAGAAAACAGGCTGCCGAGATAGATGAGATATATTATGTTTACGTTGTAGATGATAAAGATTTGCTTAAGGGGACGTTATCATTGAAAAGGATGCTGGTAAGCCGGTCAAATGCCCAGATCAAAAATATTATGAACGCGGATGTGATATCTGTAAAGACATATACAAAATCTGAAGAGGTTGCCAATATCATGAATAAGTACGACCTTGTAACTCTGCCTGTAATTGACAGTATCGGGAGATTGATCGGGCGGATAACCATTGATGATGTTGTTGATGTTATTAAGGAGGAAGCGGAAAAGGACTACCAGTTGATATCCGGTATAACTGAAGATGTGGAGCCTAGTGATAATGCATTTTTATTAACAAGAGCGAGATTGCCATGGTTATTAATAGGGTTATTTGGGGGGATCCTCGGAGCGCAGGTCATCAGTATCTTTGAAGACAGCCTGAAGATTGATCCTAAAATAGCACTTTTCTTTCCGCTGATTGCCGCGATGGGAGGAAACGTTGGTGTCCAGTCTTCATCCATAGTTGTTCAGGGTATTGCCGCCAATGTCATTAATCTTGAAAGAACATCCAGAAAAATATTAAAAGAGTTAACAGTTGCCCTGATGAATGGAATAATATTGAGCGGATTATGCTTATTATATAATATTGTTTTCAAATCATCATTTGAACTTACAATGACCGTGAGTGCTGCTTTATTAGCGGTCATTATTTTTGCCTCGATGTTTGGAACATTTGTCCCTCTTGCGCTACACAAATATAAAATAGATCCTGCCCTGGCCACGGGTCCCTTTATTACTACGGTAAACGATATCATGGGATTGCTGATATACCTGGGTATCGGAAGATTGTTTTACAACGTGTTGCCGTAAGATAAAAATATTTAAAATGAAGTAGCTATTGCTTCTACAGGATTCAGTCTGGCTGCAGAAAGGGCAGGGGCAAGCCCTGAAATAAATCCTATAATGGCAGAAATTATCATCCCTTTAATAATGTTGTTCAGAGTAAGGTGAATATCAAATTCTGTTAAACTGCCTATTATCAATGTTACAACAAAGATTAGAAACAAACCGAGGATCCCTCCTGTTAATGACAATAAGCCCGACTCATAAAGGACCTCCAGCATGATATATTTTTTCTTTGCCCCCAGGGCCTTCTGAATACCTATAATATGAGTGCGCTCCTTTACGGAAACGAACATAATATTTGCTATGCCAAAACCTCCCACAAGTATTGAGAAAAGTGCAATTAATGCGCCGGCAATATTTATTATTTTGAAGATCTGATTGACCCCTGTGGTCAATATACTGGTCTGATTAAGCGCAAAATTGTCATCAGCTGACGGCTTAAGTCTCCTTATTGATCTCATGGCGCCTCTGAGTTCTTCTTTCAGCTCCGAAACAGCAACTCCTTCATTTGCCTTTACCCAAATCATAGGATTGTTACGCTCATTTTTCAGATCTACTATCGTTCCCAGGAACTGCACAGGCACAATGATGACCTTGTCAAGGCTTCCCCCTCCCAGCATCGATTTTCCTTCTCTTGTTAGTGTGCCGATAATATTAGCCTTGCTTCTCTGAATCCTGATATTTTTCGCCAGGGGGTCTTCATTCTCAAATAATTTGGACGCCACCTCGCTGCCAATTATCGCACAGTTTTTACCGGCGTTAATTTCAAAAGGTGTAAAATACCTGCCTTTCTCAAGGTCAACGCTTCTGTTGATATCAAAATCTTCAGATACCCCCCATATCTCAATATTATCAGCCGAGTTGTTATTGAATTTTATGGTTTTTACAGCAGCAGCAAAAAAAGTAACAGCCTTGGCTTTTCTTACTCTTCGCTTAACTTCAATATGCTCCTTAACGGTAGGTACCGGACGGTTTAAATATTTCCACCATGCGTATTCTTCCCCTTCTTCAGGTGCCCATGGCCATTTTTGAATATAAAT
>CAZBUF010000146.1:0-3308 GCA_964495025.1 uncultured Bacteroidales bacterium
CCTGAATTTATCAGTCAGCCATATTATCTTGAAAATGTTAATCAGGCTTTTCTTATATTTTTCCTCTTCCTCCATGCTGCCTGAGTTTTTAATTCCGGGAGTTGAATTAAGCATTTGAATTATTTCTCTCTCAAATTCCAGGTTTTTTACCATCTCATCCGATTCATCTTCATTAAGATGCTGTACCTGCTTTATTTCCGTCTTTTGCTGGTAGTAACTGAGTAATTTGAAATTACATATGATATCTTCCTTTACATCATCGGCGAGTTCTGTTATAGATTTTAACAAACGAACGTAGACATTTTCCTTTTCCGGATCATCACCCAGTTCAAATGAATATTTTAAAATATTCCTGTAAATATTATAGTTATTATCAAGCTGGTCCCTGAAATCTTTAATTCTGCACTTATCAATAAGTTCATTAAGAATATCGAAAGCATCCTTTATCTGCTTCTTTGAAATGAAGTCGAAAAACCTGTTATATTTCAGGGTTAATTCCTTATAATCCATGTTGACCGGTTAAAATATTATATAAGATATTCAACACTATATTAATAAATTTAAGTTGAATATTGTTCATAAACAAAGGTAAAATAAATTATATTTCAGATCTGCTATGCTTATTTTTGTAACTGGTTTGTTATATAATTATATTTATAGCTTGCGCCATAATAATATTAAACTAAGATATGATTAATTTGTTGTACTTTATGTTAATTCAGAATAGTTGTCCATAATATTAAATAAGATATTATTATGTATTCAAAGAGGATTATACCAAATAACGGAATTTTTATTATTATTCTGTTAGCTGTTATCTCATTCCTGGATAATTCCCTGTGTTACGGTACTGCCGGTAATTTATATTCAGCTAATCCAAATTTGATCAAATCTGCGGAATTAAGCGAGATGCATCTGCTCACTGCGGATGATCAGGATGAAGTAAAGGCAGCTTATGATAAGCATGTTTCAAGGGGTGACAGCCTTGAAAAACTTAAGAAATATAATGCTGCAATGTTTGAATTCCAGAAGGCATCTGATCTGATGCCCCTTGAAGAATATCCGCGGTTAAAAATGCAGGCAATAGAAACACTTATAGGGATGGAAAAACTTGAGAAAAGCAAGCAGGTGGATAAGAAGGTATTACATGACATGACAGTGGAACAACAATCCGGGATCCGGGACAGGAAAACCACGACTGAAAAAATCGCAGAAAGTACAAAGAGGGACAGCATGCGCCAGTTGGTAATTAACAAGTATAAGGAAACTCTCAGTAAGATCCGGGGAACAGAAAGCGATAATGAAAAATCCAAAGTGTACCTTGAGATTGCCGATACACTCAGGAATCTTAAAGATCATTCAAATGCCCTGTCTTTTTATCAGCAATCACTTGAAATAGAAGAGAGCCAGGGCAATAAACAAAATGTGGCCAAAATACTGAATAACATGGCAGACGTATATCTTGATTCGGGATTATATAATTCTTCAATTGAAAATTACGAGAGGTCAATGGGCCTTAAGAAAGATATGGGTGATCAGGTCGGTGTTTCTGATGCTTTATCAAATATTGGCAATGTCTATGAAACTACTTATGATCTTAATAAAGCTATCAACTACTATGAAAAATCTGCTGAAGTAAAGGATGAGATTGATGATAAAGACGGACTGTCAGATATGATGGACAATATTGGAAATATCTATTACAGGCAGCAATACCTGGAAAAATCAATTGATTCCTACAAAAAGTCGGCAGAGCTGAATGAACAGTTGAACAAACAGGACAACCTGGGCAGTAATTATAATAAGTTAGGAATTGCGTATTATAAAATGGGTAACTATGATGAAGCTGGCAAATACTATAATAAATCACTGGAGGCAAAACAAAAGACAGGCAACAAAAAAGACCTTTCGATGACATATAATAATCTTGGGAATCTGAATTATAACCAGAACAAATATAAAAAGGCAATAAGTTATTATGAGAAATCACTTGACCTGAAAGATGATGTAGATTATTCTTATGGCAAAGCTGCTTCATTATTTAACCTGGGAAATACCTACAGGCAAATGAATATGTATCCAAAAGCAGTTGAACAATATGAAGCCAGTAAAAAAATTGCTCTGGATAACAATTTTGATGAACTACTGGCAAAGAATATTAAAATACTTTCGGAATTGTATCTTGAGATTAATCAGGCTGAGAAAGCTGATGAAAATAAAAAAATGCTGGCGTACTCTGAATATAAAGATGTTGATACGGATGAGCCTGTTATGGAAAGCATGATTGCCGGAGATATGGGAGAAAGTGAAAAGGTAATAAAATTTCTTACTGATGAGGTTGTGCGACAGAAAGAGATAGTTGAGCTGCAGGCAAAAGAAAGAGAACGTGAAAATCAAATCAGCAGCCAGAGGTTACGTATTAAGAATTTACAAATTAAACGACAGCGAATTTTAATGTTTTCGTTAAGTATTGTCATTGCATTGATACTTGTTGCGTTATTCCTGTTCTACAGGCAGATTATGCAGAAAAAACGTGCGAACAGAACACTTACCCAGAAAAATACAGTGATCTCCAGGCAGCAGAAACTGATTACTGAGAATATCAGATCCGCCAGCGTGATACAAAAAGCCGCTATGCCTCCTGATGAATTTGTTAATAATGAATTACCGGAATATTTTGTTCTTAATATGCCAAAAGATATTGTAAGCGGGGATTTCTACTGGATGGACAAAAGAGATAACAGGATATTCCTTGCCGTAGCCGATTGCACAGGCCACGGTGTGCAGGGAGCAGTGGTCAGTATGCTGGGAATAGCACTTTTAAATGAAATAGTGAACAAAAGTTATTCCAAAAGTCCGGGTGAAATACTGGATCAGCTTAGCATAAAAATAAAGCAATCACTCCATCAAAGTGGCGATATTGTGGAGATTAGGGAGGGAATGGATATAGTGCTGCTGAAGTTCGAGAAGAAAACAAACATGTTTGAGTTTGCCGGGGCCAATAACCCGGTATATATAGTTCGTAATAACGAAATAATTGAACATAAGGGAGACAGGAGCCCTATTGGTTATTACAGCAAAGGAACACTTTTTGAAACAAGAAAACTGGATGTGAAGAAGGGAGATTCGTTATACATGTTTTCTGATGGGTATGTTGATCAGCTTGGCGGCGAAAACCTGAAGAAATTTCTTCCCAGAAGATTCCGCAGTTTATTGCTGGACATTGAGGATAAACCAATGGCAGAAAGAGAAAATATATTAAGGAATAATTTCAATGACTGGCGGGGCGAATATCAGCAGGTTGACGA
>CAZBUF010000147.1:0-5914 GCA_964495025.1 uncultured Bacteroidales bacterium
AGCCATAAAATAATTTACCTCTTCATCCGACAATAATAAGGCATGGTTGAAATAGCAGACAATTACGATATTAAAGAGATAGCAGCCACTCTTGACTATGAGATACAGAAGCTGCCTGTCAAAAATGTCCCTGATTTGAGGGCAATACGCCGCAGGTACTCACAAAACCTGAAATATGCAGAACCTCAGTTTATCATTGATCTGGCAATGGAAATTTTCAATAACTATGGCTACAGGTGGATCGCCTACGAGCTGATCAAAAACCATAAGGAAGCTATCAGGAAAATAGGAGAAGCTGAACTTATGAAATTAGGCAGGGACATTGACAGCTGGGGTGCCGTTGACTCTTTTGCATGTTATTTGTCAGGTAATGCCTGGCAGAAAGGACAAATATCCGATCAGCTGATCCATAAGTGGGCGCGTTCCAAAGACCGCTGGTGGCGAAGAGTAGCACTGGTAAGCACAGTCCCCCTGAATAAAAGAAGCCATGGAGGAAAAGGTGACATCCCCCGTACCCTTGAAGTGTGTAAAATTCTTGTTAATGATCATGACGACATGGTGGAAAAAGCCATGTCATGGGCACTACGCGAGCTGATAATACATGATGCCGATGAAGTCCGTAGATTTCTTGTCAGATATGATAATGTCCTGGCATCAAGGGTTAAACGTGAAGTGAACAATAAACTGGCAACAGGACTTAAGAATCCTAAGAAAACAAATAAATAGTATCCGCAGTGAAATCAAAGTTTATCCTTCCCCTGTTGTTAATAATATTATTTATTCTTGTTTCCTGCGATCCATATAAGAAAAAACAGAACATTGACAGGCATAGACTGGTGACCAGACATAATATCAGCCATTCTGAAATAAATCTCCTCAATTCACTTACAGTAGGAAATGGCGAATTTGCCTTTACTGTAGATATCACAGGATTACAAACATTTCCCGGGTTCTATGAACAGGGGATCCCTTTAGGCACACATTCAAACTGGGGCTGGCATTCCTTCCCTAACCCAGGATACTATTCACTCGCCGATGTTCTTAAAAAATATAAGGTCGGCGACGGCTATAAAGATTATGTATATCAATATACCAGCGATCCTGATAACAGGAAGAACGAAGCATCACAATGGCTTCGTGAAAATCCCCACAGGCTGCACCTGGGAATGATCGGACTGGAGATCATGAATAACGATTCAACCGTATGCAGTATTGATGATATTAAAAATCCGTGCCAGGAACTAAATCTCTGGAAAGGTGAGATAAAAAGCTGCTTTGAAGTTAACGGAACACCTGTGGAGGTAATAACCTTTTGCCATCAGGATATCGATATGATAGCGGTTCAAATAAAATCAGGTTTGTTGATCAATGAAAAAATTAAAATCAGGGTGCGTTTCCCTTATGCAACACATGATAAGTTCAGCAGCTCTTGTGATTTTGAACATCCCGGTAAACATAATACTAAAATTGAAGATAGTACTGACAACAGCGTGACGTTCTTAAGGCAGCTTGATAACGATTATTACTACACCCAACTGGAATGGAAAAATGATGCGCAGATGCAAAAATTTGGTAACCATGACTATTATATATGCCCGGCAAATAAATCAGGCACATTTGAAATAAGTTGCTGTTTCTCAAAGAATAAGAAAACCGGCAATTTACCCGGATTTTCAGAAACAAGAAAGAACAATATGCAAAGCTGGGAGAAATTCTGGACAAGCGGTGGCACTGTTGATTTTTCAGGATGTACCGACCCCCGTGCCTTTGAGCTGGAGAGAAGAGTAGTTTTATCACAATACCTTACAAAAATACAATGCAGCGGATCATTGCCGCCCCAGGAAACAGGACTGACGTACAACAGCTGGCATGGCAAGTTCCACCTGGAAATGCACTGGTGGCACGCTATGCATTTTATTCTCTGGGACAGGGCCGGACTTATCGAACAGCAAATTGATTATTATTTCAGGATATTTGACAGGGCACGGTCAACTGCCCGGCAGCAAGGCTACGAAGGTGTAAGATGGCCAAAAATGATTGCCCCCGGCGGACGCGAAAGCCCTAGTACCATAGGCACTTTCCTTATCTGGCAGCAACCTCATATAATCTATCTTTCCGAATTGTTATATAATTACTATAACAATGATTCTATACTGGAAAAATACAAAGACCTCGTGTTTGCTACTGCCGGTTTTATGGCTTCATATGCACGAATGGACAGTTCGACGAACAAATATGTCCTAGGCCCGGCACTTATTCCTGCGCAGGAATGCTTTGATCCTGAAACCACGGTTAACCCGGCGTTTGAACTGGCCTACTGGTACCGGGGACTGCAGGTTGCTCAGCACTGGAGAAAACGACTGGGGCTGGAGATCGATGATCACTGGCAGGACGTTATCAATAATCTTGCTGAACTGCCTGTGAGAGACAGCCTTTATCTTTTTACAGAAAATGCGGAAGACTCATACACCAACACTGAATACATGACCGATCATCCCATGGTAACAGGGATAATGGGATTTTTACCACAAACAGAAAAGGTTAATGAGAAGATCATGCTGAATACCTTAACTGAGATACTGGAAAAATGGAACCGGGAAACACTATGGGGCTGGGATTTTCCTTTGCTGGCAATGAATGCCACAACATTAAACAAACCGGACTTGGCGGTTGATCTGTTAATGATGAATACCACGAAAAATACTTATCTTATGAACGGGCATAATTACCAGGATGAACTTCTAAGAATATATTTGCCGGGTAACGGAGGATTATTGACAGCAGTGGCCATGATGTGCACACATAGAAATGAAGATGGCACAGATGGATTCCCTGCCAACGGCAAGTGGGATATTAAATATGAGAATTTAAACAGCCTTTATTAAGTAATTATCAAAATATATGCTTTACAGGCATCCCTCATTATATTCTGAAATAATTATCTATCCTGATCCAAATACTGGTATTTTTTCATAAATCCTTGAATAATTTGATCCTTCCGGTAAAAAATATATAAATTGACACTTCAAAAATACGCATGATAATAATTCGTGCTGAAAATTTAAATATTCATTATAAAAAAACAGTAAAATGAGAAATATTCAATTGCCTCTGTTCTTTGTTATTATTTTATCAATAGGGTGCAGTAATGGTAAATTATCAGACGTGTCACTAACAGATAAAGCAGGATTTACCGGTTTCATAATAGATAACAACAGCTTAAATGCTCCCTTAAAAATCACGGCTGACAGCCTTGAAAAAACCGGTGCCGTATTTTTTGAGACGCAAGGAGGGAAAACATGGCTCAAAGGCAGCCCTTCCAGGATTTCAGATAAGAAGGAACATTTTCAGACCGAATGGAATATTGACGGCAGAACTGTCACTGTTATTTTTACCCGTGACCATGGCGAATACAGCTTTTCTTTTCAGGCTCACCCTGATACCGGTATCCTCAAATGGGGAATAAATATTGCTGCAACGGAAGAAGAATACTTTACCGGGCTTTTTGAGCGGGTGGTTGACGGCGATCAGGAAGAATCATGGAAAAAGGGCATAGACAGGGCAATGAATTTGCGCGGCGAGGAAATTGACATGCTAATTAAGCCTACCCTCTCATTATATTGCCCCTTTTATTTATCATCCGGCGGTTACGGCCTGTTTATCGAAGGAACATGGCCCGGCCATTACGATATGTGCAAGTCAAATCCCGGACTGGTCAAAATAGAATTCGAGGGTCCGTCACTGAAAGGGATAATCTATGTTTCTGATGATCCGGCTGAGATAGTTAAAGCACACTCATTATATGTTGGTCCTTCCATTGTTCCCCCGGCATGGGCATTTCTTCCCTGGAGGTGGAGGGATAATCATACGAACAGAGATACATATTATGATGACACTCCTGTTGATGCACCGTTCAACAGTATGGTAACGGAGGATATCCTCATGATGAAAGCTTTTGACATTCCCTGCGGTGTATACTGGGTTGATCGCCCGTGGGCAAAAGGCGATTACGGCTATGATGATTTCGAATGGGATAGTATACGTTTTCCTGATGCAGTGAAAATGATCGACTGGATACATGGTAACGATATGAAGTTTCTTCTGTGGATCGCGCCGTGGGTGTCAGGAGATATGAAAAAGGAATCACAGCAAAGGGGATACACGCAGCCTGGCCGCCATGAAAGATGGGGCCCCGATTCAACAGGTGCCGCATTGCTGGATTTTACCAATCCTGAGGCCTGCCTGTGGTGGCAGCAAAAAGGGCCGGAAAAAGTTCTTAAACAGGGGGTTAACGGATTTAAGCTTGACAGGGCGGAACAGATAGTGCCCGAGTCGAGGGATATTATTTTAAGTGATGGGAGAACCGCACGGGAGGTCAGAAACGAGTACCCTGTGCTATATGTTAAGACAGTATATGAAAGCTGCATGAAGATACACGGTGACGATTTTATGCTTATTCCCCGTGCCGGCTATGCAGGCAGCTCAAGGTACTGCGGCTTCTGGGGCGGAGACATAGGATCTGCACCCGAGGGACTGCGTGCTGCAATAATTGCTCTTCAGCGCAGCTCAGTCATAGGTTTTCCTCTCTGGGGTTCCGACATAGGCGGTTACTGGCACGGCGAACTCGACAGGGAAGTGTGTGCCCGCTGGCTGGCATTCGGATGTTTCTGCCCGCTAATGGAATTCGGGCCCACTGAAGACAGGGCACCGTGGGATATGGATACCGAACCCTTTTACGATACCGAGCTGATAGCTATATGGAGGTTATACGCAAAAATACATGCCGGCCTGGCTGATTACAGCTATAAGCTTGCCAAAGAAGCAAACGAAACAGGAATGCCTGTTGCAAGGCCCTTGTTTCTTATGTTTCCTGAACAGGAGAAAGCATGGCTCAACTGGCAAACATATATGTACGGCAATGATATCCTGGTTTCGGCATTATGGCAAAAGGGGACAGCCTCCTTCAAATGTTACCTGCCTGAAGGAACAAGATGGTATGACGCCTGGGATAAAGAAAAGGTTTATGACGGAGGTCAGGAGATCATTGTTGGCACACCCCTGCATAAGATCCCTGTATTTATTCGCGAGGGCTCGGAGCTGAACCTTGGTGATTTAAACAAATTATACCGTGAATCATATGAGATAGCAGGCAGGAAACCTGATCTGGGGAAGCTGCAAAAGGAAAAAAAACATTAACATTACAAGCATAATAGAAGTAACAGTCTTAAAACATATACTGATTTAGTATGAATGAAATAAAAATAATCACAGCCGGAGGAACCATAGACAAGGTATATTTCGACCGTATGAGCGATTACCAGGTGGGTAAGCCGCAGATATCCGAAATGCTTAAAGAAGCAAACTTCGAGCTCAAATGGAGCTATAAGTCAGTATTAAAAAAGGATAGCCTGGATTTTACGGATGAGGACAGGCAATTGATCAAGAAAACCGTGGAACAGGATAGCTGCAGTCATATTGTTATAACCCATGGTACGGATACCATGATCGAGACCGCCGGCATATTAACGGAAATACCAGGGAAGGTCATAGTACTGACCGGCTCGATGAAACCTGCAAATTTTAAATTCTCGGATGCCCCTTATAATATAGCTTCTGCATTAATGGCCGTTCAATTGTTACAGCCCGGAATTTACATAGTGATGAACGGGAAGGTCTTTGATCCCGCCAGGGTAAGGAAAGACAGAAAATCAAACAGGTTCATCGCCCTGGAATAAATTATTATTAATTTCCATCATTTGTTAATTAATTCCGGATAGTATATTTTTAGGTAAATATTGATCCATAAAAGCGGATAACCAAATATATACATTTTGTTTATATCTCAGTTTGGGCAAGCAATTGCAAAGGAAAAACAGATGCATTATTTAGTGATATATACAATTGTGTATGTTGA
>CAZBUF010000148.1:0-3018 GCA_964495025.1 uncultured Bacteroidales bacterium
AGGAAATCTGAATGACGGCCTTTACTTTGTAAGGATTATAACTGATGAAAAAGTCATTATAAAGGCATTGAGTATTATTAAATAACTTAGTCAGTATGATTATAGCATTTATCTGTGCAAGCTCATCTGACGCCTTAAAACGATGCCGGACACAGTAAAATAAAATAATATACGGAAATAACCTGTCTTATTACTGTAAGGCGGGATTTTTTGAGAGGTTGCATTCTGATTATGCAACCTTTTTTTTCTTTTATCTTTACCTGAAAATCTCTTTTATAAGCAAGACTTTTTATTAATTTCTTGTAACTAATCATCTGTTCGTGCGTCATATATTAATAGTATCAAAGTGATGAGATAATACTTTCACTTAATCGTAATAAAATATAATTAACCTTAAAAATTATAAGCATGAAAAAAATGAGTTCTATTTTAATAAAAGCAGGAATTGCTGTTATGTTGGCTTTTGCTGTTATAGTATGCCCCGGTTCCATAAAACCGGGCAACACACCTACAATTTCAAAGACCTTCACACTTGATGAGCCGGGAACACTTGATGTTCAAACATCAGGAGGTAAAATCTCAGTTGAAGGGCAGGATGGGAATAAAGTTGAAGTGCAGGCTTTTATCAGGAAAAACGGTAATCTTCTTGATTCTTCCAGTCCTCAGATATCGGAAATACTCGAAGATTATGAACTGATAATAGAAAAAAATGGCACAGCGATCACTGCCACTGCAAAACGTATTAACGACAGGCTCTCAATTAAGAATATCAACATTTCCTTTAATGTTCTTGTGCCACACAAGGTATCATGTAACTTAAGGACCAGCGGAGGAGGCCTGTATCTGTTAAAGGTGGAAGGAACCCATAACCTGATGACCAGCGGCGGCGGCATTCATATATCCAATACAAAAGGTGCTGTAGATGCAAAGACTTCAGGCGGGGGTATCAGGGTTGCGGAACAGTATGGAGATATGATCCTTAATACCAGTGGCGGCAGCATTAATATATCAGAATCCAAAGGTAATATCAGCGGGCATACTTCAGGCGGCCATATTTCACTGGATAATGTAAAAGGTAATGTTGATGTACATACCAGTGGCGGAGGAATAAACATCAATGGTATTGCCGAGTCATTAAAAGCAACTACAAGCGGCGGAGGGATTAAAGTTAACATAACCGGCCTGAGCGAGGAACTGTATCTTAAAACCAGCGGCGGGGGAATAAACGCGGTAATACCCGGTGGAATGGGCCTCGACCTTGACCTCAGAGCAACAAAAGTAAATGTCGACCTGCAAAATTTTTCCGGAAATGCCCGGAAAGGAAGGGTCGAAGGAAAGATGCTTGGCGGAGGGATACCGGTACTAATGCATACTTCGGGAGGTAACATTGACCTGGAGTTTAAATAAGGATAATTACTTTATTTAAATAATATTTAATATTTACACAATTAATCATTTTTTTAGTTTATCTTCGTATACTAATTTTTTAATACATAAAATGAAAACAGGAAAAGTAAAATTTTTTAATAATTCCAAAGGTTTTGGATTTATTAAAGATGACAAATCAAACGAAGAGTATTTCGTGCATGCATCTGGTCTTATTGACGAGATAAAAGAAGAAGACGAAGTTAATTTCGAGCTTCAGCAAGGAAAAAAAGGATTAAATGCTGTAAATGTCAAACTTATATAGTTGAAAATACTTAATTTGATCTAAAGCCTCACAATTTGTGAGGCTTTTTTTTTGCCAGGTGGCGGGGAAATTCAATATTAATCATGCCTGGATTCTTCACGTTTAGCTTTCTTATCGGCTCTTTTTTCTTTCAGGCTTTTCGATGCAACCTTCTTTACGTTTGACTTTGAGGTACTTTTTTCGTTTTTCATGGGTTTATTTATTAAAATGAAAACCTTATGTGTAAAAAGGAAAGTTAGTCAAATAATTCATTATAATCCATAAAAAATATCAGATATTACAGTTTGATGAAAGTCCTTAAACAGACTACATCATAATTTTCATCTGTAACTTCCAACATATATATCCCACCTGATAAACAAGATATATCTATTTCCTGATATTGTTCTGTGTTTCTGATAAGAAGCAGATTATGTCCTTCAGCGCTATAAATTCTGATAACATGATTTTTATATGATATGCCACCTGGATCAATTATTAATCTATCCTTACAAGGAACAGGATAAACCCTGAAATTGTCAGGATTGTTATTATCAACTGAGGATAATTTATCCACGACCTTTAAATCAAATATCTGGTATGTATCATTAAAACATGGGTCATTGAGGAAATACGCTCTTATAATTATTTCGTATGTTCCTTTGTCGCCGGCTGAAGGTATTCCTGATAATACAGCAGTGTTAAGGCCGGTATTTTCAAAATTCAGCCATGCGGGAAGAGTATCACACTCAAACAGAATTTCTGTTACCGGATCACAGCTACCGGCATATATTATATATTCATAATTAATATCTACATATGCTGTATCTATTGGCTGTGTATATATCGGTATTCCGCAACTGCTGCAAAATAATACAATATTAAATACCTGGCAGGTTGTATCAGTTCCGTCAGTAATACCAATATTTACATATGCAGTATCGAAGAATTCATTGGGTTTACCTATTAAATATGCGGTATCTCTTTTTGTTAAAAAGTCAATGATTGATAGCCATTCAGGAACATCTGTTTCCAGAAATATTATACTGTCACCGTCAGCATCCGTTGCTGTTATCTGATAGCTGTATAATTGAAATTCATAAACTTCAGTGACAGGTTCGGAAGTGAACTGAGGAGCATTATTTTGTGCTGATAACCTGAAGCCCGCGCAAAGAATAATTATTAATACCAGCTTTGCTTTCATATCCGTTAATATTCACATGAAATACAAAAGTTACAAGTTTCAATATATATTCTCAAATTTATAAAAAAGTAACCCGGCGACATAATAAAAAATATTTATATTTATTTCCTGAAAAATTACTGAAATGAAACATATTAAAACAAAA
>CAZBUF010000149.1:0-3421 GCA_964495025.1 uncultured Bacteroidales bacterium
TTTAATGATTTTTTTTCTCATAGCAAGTATTTATTTGAGATTTTCTGAAGAGAAGAGATTAATCAAGGATTTTGGTGAAGAATATGTTGATTATAGAAAAAAAGTCTCAATGATTTTTCCATTTAAACTATTCAATAAGTAATATGCACGGCACACAACAGCTGGTTTAGTTGTCGGATTCAGTAATAATTTTATCTCAAAATGAAAAAGACAAATTACTATTCCTTTTTTGTCATATTCGGTATTGTTTTTCTTCTTATTTTAAGTAAGATAATACTAATTCCGATAACTCACGATGAAATGGCTACGCCAACGCATTATATCAATTTAAGTTTTTGGCAGATCATGATGTATCATAATGCATCGCCCAATAACCATATTTTAAATACGTTGATTGTGAAGTTATTTGTTTATCTTTTTGGAATAAACCAGGTAGTAGTCAGGCTGCCTAATCTGCTTTCGTTTATTGCTTATGCAATTGCAGTATTCAGAATAAATAGAATTGCCTTAAAAGAAAATTCTATATGGTTTATACCAGCATCTCTTCTATTCGTAGCATATCCTTATTTTCTTGATTTCTTCGGATTATGCAGAGGTTATGGCATGTCATCTGCCCTGGCAACTCTATCTGTAAGCTATTTACTTTCTGGTTTTCTTTTTACTAAAAATCGTGATATCCGGATTGCTTTTGCCCTTTCTATACTTGCATCTTATGCAAACTTTACTCTTCTGATCTTTTGGTTAGCGATAACTGTTTTAACATGCTTTTACTTTTATTCAATATCTTTCAGGCAACCTAAACAACTTATAAAATCTTCTGTTACCATTATAATAACATCACTTCTTTATTTAGCCTTAATTGCTAACCCGATTTATAAAATGGCAAGTACAAACCAATTTATTTATTGGTCATCCTCCGGCATTTTTTCAGGAACTGTAATTTCATTTGTTTTTCTGTCTGTTATAATCGCTTATTTTATATATATCTTTTTCAGGCTGAAGAAAGAAAAATATAAACTCTCATCTCTTAAAACCCCTGTATTTATTGCCTCTTCAGTTTTAATATTGACCGCTTTAGTCACTATTATGCAATGTATAATATTGAAAACACCAAGTCCGGGAGGAAGAACTGCTTTATTTTTCTTTCCGTTAATTGTGACTTCCTTTGTTTGTTTACTTGGCCTGATTCCATTAATTAAAAGAAGAATAACCATATATATCATTGCATTTTTAATTTCATTATCCTGTGTTTTTAACGTTGCATATACCTATAGCCTGAAATATACGATCCAATGGCGGTTTGATGAGAATACATTTGATGTTTTAAAGTATTTGGAAACCAAAAAACATCCTGATGGTACTATTGTACTAAAAACAGACTGGCATTTTTTCCCGTCATTTTATTTTTATTCCTACATTGGAAAAACTCCATGGCTAAAGTTAAAAGGATACGATAAGAATATAGAAATAAACACAGATGCTGAATACTACTATGTGTTCTCAAAGAGTTACAAAATGCTTGAACCCAAATTTGAACCGGTTTATAAAATAACAGAGGATAGATGGTTACTCAGAAAGAGGCCGGTAGCTGTGCAAGACACCACTAAGAAAAGTATTAGCCGGAACTAATGATTAATAAATTGTATCTGGCTGGTACCAGTTAACAGGAAATCGCTCCTGAATCGGACACAAACCATACCGGTAAAATAATTTCCTGCAAAAATTTTTGATAATTGCTATAATGTTTTAAATTAATACGTTTATAAATGATTATTAAATAAGCATTAAGTTCTAATCCTTAAACCAAAAAACTATGAAAAAATTCAATTTACTGGCAATTACCGTCCTGTTATTACTGGCCCAGGGCCGGATCTTTGGAAGTGATCTGCTGAAAACCGGCACGTCCTCCGGCGATTCAATAGCTAAATGCCCGGGAATCACCGTAGAGGTAAAAGATATTGAAGCGGCAAAAGCACTGGTCATTAAAGCAACCATAAAGACAAGTGAGATTAGTGCAAAGACGGGTGAGTTGTTCTCCAAACTAATAGGTTATATGCAGGAAAACGGGATACAGATGACAGGCCCGCCTTTTACAAAATACTACTCATGGGATCCCGAGGGTGAGACCGAAATGGAAGCGGGTGCACCTGTTGAACAGGTAGTGGAAACCCAGGGAGAGATCCAGTATGTGGAACTGCCTGCCGTAAAAGTGGCAACAGCTTTACATACAGGCCCCTATGAAGCGGTAGGCCCCGTATATGAAGCTATTGAGAAATTTATTGAAAAGGAAGGCCTTAGAGTTGCCGGCGCAGTATGGGAAGTTTACCTGACGGACCCAAATACAGAGCCCGATCCAAATAAATATAAGACCCAGATATATTTCCCTGTTGAATAACCATTAAGCCATACAGTTACAGCAGGCAGTCCTGAAGAAAAACAATAGTCTCAGGCTGCCTGCTTTATTATATATTACTGCCCCGCAACCCCGGAAACAATACATTGCCGCAGGATGCCTGCCCTGATAGCTCATATCTCACAGATAAATCCTCTCTTTTATATTTTGACATTTTTACTATAAATATTAAGTTTGAGTTTACAATTAATTTTTCAACAGGAATACGTGATTTTATTCCTGCCTCAAATAATTTATGCATTATAAACATTTCAATGCGGATGAATATATTGAACTGTTTACATAATATGCTTTTTTCAGTTTTTATGATGTGCCAAAACAACTGTTCCTTTTGCAAGGAATGCGGGAAAACGGAAAAGTATTGTAACTTTACTATTTGCGGAACGGAAAGGATTTTTATATCAAAACCGAATATTTTAAATTATATTAAAATCTTATAAAAACGGCTCATGAACAAACCTGATGACTATTGTAATTACTGTCTTGAACATAAGAATTCCGTTTTTCATATTTTGACAAGGAAAGAAAAAGACACTTTACGCCAAAAATCCTCCTGTTTAAAATTCAATAAAGGGGAGACAATTTTCAGTGAAGGGGATAAGCCTTCAGGTTTATTAAGCCTTGTCAAAGGAAAAGTGAAAGTTTTTAAGGAAGGGGCAAGTGGCAGGGAACAAATAATAAGACTAGCCAAACCGGTAGGTTTTATTGGCTATAAGGCCCTTTTTTCCAGTGAGACCCATTATGTCAGCGCCATGGCAATTGAAAACTGCATACTTTGCAAAATTGACAAAGCAGGGCTCTTTAAGGTGCTCAGGTCCAACAATGAGCTTTGCCTGGAAATAATTAAATATTTTGCCAGTGAATTGAAATTTTCTAACAACCGTACTGTGACCCTCACGCAAAAACATATACGGGGACGATTGGCCGAATCCCTGATCTCCCTTAAAGATACTTACGGATTTGAAAAAAACGGGAAGACATTAAATATATATTTAACCCGCGGTGATA